>JAJYIL010000136.1 GCA_021790055.1 Bacteroidota bacterium | reverse complement strand
CACATAGTTTTTACTTTTCGCTCTCTGTTATGCTGCAATTAAATTATTTGCTTTTTATGTCAAGAAATTTTTTGTGCTTTTAATTTTAAATTTTTCATTTTGAATTTCTTGAGCTAAAGGCTTATCCACCTTCGGTGGAAATTGAAGCTTGCCGCTCTGTGGTGCTCTGTGCGAACTCTGAAAAATATTTTTCCAATATGGCTTCTTTAGTTTTGGATAACTCTTGAATATTCATATCGCTGTCTTTCCTTTCAATACTCCCATTGCTTTCGATGTTGTTACTTTCGGCGGTACACTAATTACAAATGAATATAGTCTATTTGTATGTTAACTCTTTTTTCCGGCATAGCCAAAAGAACATCACCACCTTTGAAGAAGGTGTATTTCTGAGTTACATTAAAAGAATCAGCACAGGTACCTACTAAAAACTTTTGATAACTCCCTCTTCTGTTTTATATTGGTAGAAAAATTTTTTAACAGATATTTAAATTTAATTGTCGCTCAAGAAAATCCCCCGCCCGGTAATTGTTCTCGGATTGGTAAGCCTGTTTACGGACATTGCCAGCGAAATGCTTTACCCTGTTACTCCATTATTCCTTACAACTGTTTTAGGCGCTTCTATGGCTGTTGTGGGCATTATCGAAGGTATTGCGGAAGTTACTGCAGGATTTCTTAAGGGATACTTCGGAAGACTTTCCGATAAGATTAACAAACGCTCTATCTTTATAAGAATAGGTTACGGTATTTCAGCTATAGTTAAGCCTCTTCCGGGACTTTTCCCATACATCCCAACAGTTTTATTTTCCAGGGTAACAGACCGTGTAGGTAAAGGCGCAAGAACGGCTCCGCGCGATGCACTGCTTGCAAGCTATGCAAACTCCGCCAATAGCGAAGCCGGTAAAAACACCGGCGCAATATTCGGCTTTCATAGAGGTATGGATACACTCGGCGCGGCATTAGGTCCGATTGCCGCGCTGGTTCTTTTTCATTTTTACCCGAACGATTATGCCTTAATCTTTCTTGTCGCATTTGCACCTTCTGTTGTTGCCGTAGGATTTACTGCCTTTGTTAAAGATAAAGTTGTTGCCGTCGCTCAAAGGAAAAAAGAGAAGTATTCCGAAGTCTGGAAAAGCTCGCCGGCGCAGTACAAAAGAATAATTTATTTAATAACGGTATTTTCATTAGTCAATAGCAGCGATGTTTTCTTAATCTTAAAGTCGCAGAACGTTACTCACTCAAGTACGCTGGCAATACTCGGCTACATATTTTATAATTTGATTTACGCAGGCGCATCTTATCCTGCAGGAATTTTATCAGACAAATTCAGCAAGAAGACAATTTATATTTTAGGCTTAATAATCTTTTCTGTTGTCTATCTCGGCTTTGCGGTAGCACCGGGCTTGGACATTATCTGGGGAATGTTTATCCTTTACGGAATTTATGCAGCATCAACAGAAGGGATAGCAAAAGCCTGGGTATCTGATTTAATTCCGGACCACAACCGCGCTACCGCAATAGGCTTGCTTACTATGCTTTCCAGCTTAGCAATGATGCTTGGCTCATTATTTACGGGATTATTGTGGGATGCTTTCGGCTCAACTATTCCATTTCTTGTTTCTTCCATAGTAAGTCTGATAGTTGCCTTGATTTTATTATTTTTACAGGATAGTTCAGAATGATTTATGGCATGGCAATTTAACTGGTACGTTTTCGCGCTTATATTTAATACAATTTTAGCTGCCTCGCTTTTTGTCTATACATGGAATTTAAAAAACGTTGCCGGCTCACGATATTTTGCTTTATTCCTGCTTGCGTGTGCTATATGGGATCTTTCGGCAATTTTCGAGCTTTCTTCAACTGTTTTAGACACTAAAATATTATTTTCTAAAATATCCTATTTCGGCGCTGCCAGCGTTGCAAATTTCTGGCTCTTCTTTGCAACAAGCTTCTCTAAAAAATACCGGGTAAGTAATAAGAAGCTTTACATATTATTCTGGATTATCCCCGTCATTGTAATAATAATGGCGTGGACCAACGAGATGCATCATTTAGTATGGACAAACATCCATCTTGCAAACAGTCCTTACGGCATTATAGCAATCTATAAGCACGGAGCTTTCTTTTTTGTGAATGTCGTTTATTCATATATCTTATTGTCCCTTGGAACAGTGATTATGATAAAGGAGTCATTTACATTTCCTAAAATTTACATGAGGCAAAGCCTGATACTTATCCTTGCTGTTTGCATTCCTTGGCTTGGAGATATTTTGTACGTGATCGGTAAAAGCCCTACTCAAGGTCTTGATTTCAGCACATTCATATTTACTATTTCCGCAATCCTAATTGTGTTCGGCTATCTTAAATTTCGTTTGTTTGCAATTTCTCCAATAGCAAATGAGATAATTTTCTCAAACATGATTGAAGGAATTATCGTTACAGATGAGAGCTACCGGCTTGTTCAATTAAACAAATTTGCAAAGAATTTTTTATGTACCGTACCTAAAACAGGCGAGAATCTTCGAACTGTAATTGTGGAATATTTCCCGGGAATTCTTTTAGATAAACTAGATGTCGAGCAGGAAAGTTTCGTCTCCGATAGTAAAGGAGATTTTTGGTTCGGGATTAAGATATCTTCAATAAAAAATTTCAAAGGAGAATGCTTAGGATGGATATTTATCTTCCACGATATAACGTCGAGGAAGAAAGGTTTGGAAGCGTTGCGGATGTCGGAACAAAACCTGCGAGAGATGAACGAAATTAAGAACAGGTTTTTCTCAATCTTATCCCACGACCTCCGTAATCCGTTCGGCAGTGTTCTCGGATATTCCGAAATGCTGAGGGAAGATTTTCATGACTTGTCTGACGAAGAAAAGATCAACTTTATAGAGCAGATAAATATTGCATCAAATCGTATTTACCGGCTGCTCGAAGATTTGCTTGAATGGTCGAAGCTGAACATGGACAGCTTTGATCCTGATCTTATGAAATTAGATCTTTTTGATGAAGCCGAAGAGACGATAAGCCTGCTAAAAATTAATGCTGCTAAGAAAAACGTTCAGCTCGAAAATCAAATACAGCCCGGATGTGAAATATACAGCGATGCTTCAATGGTCCAGTTGCTTTTGCGAAATTTAATTTCCAACGCGATAAAGTTTTCACCTCCGGGAGGCGATATCAAAGTTAGCTCTAAGGAGAACGACGGCTATGTTGAAATTAGCGTAGCCGATAACGGAATCGGTATTCAGCCGGATAAAATTCCTTTGCTGTTCAGGCTCGATGCAAAATATTCAACAGAAGGAACCGCAAAGGAAAAGGGCACCGGGCTCGGACTGGTTCTCTGCAAAGAAATCGTTGATAAACTAAAAGGGCAGATCCGGGTTGAAAGCCAGCCGGGAAAAGGCAGTACGTTTACTTTTCTACTTCCACGAAATAATACTTAAAGCTTGCTTTAAGACCTAAACTTACTCTTGAACGCAGTTTAAGTGTAAGTTCAAGTTTAAGATTAAGAAGAAATGAGTTTGGCAATTATAGTCACTTCAATGTGAGCTTTCATTTTCTTATTTTTATAACCCAAAATTGATTTAGAGATGATAAAAGATAAACGAGAAATAGCTGTTATTGCGGTAAGCGGAGGAATGGATAGCTGCGTAACTGCTGCTATTGCAAGCCAGACTTACGCACTCGCATTTGCTCATATAAATTACGGTCAAAGGACGGAATCGCGCGAACTAAAGGCGTTCAACGACATCGCCGATTTCTATAAATCCGAAAAAAGGCTGGTAATCGATTTAACTCATCTTTCCCAAATTGGCGGGTCTTCTTTAACCGACAAAAATATTAAAGTAAGCCAAGCCGACTTAAGCAGCAGGGAAATTCCTTCATCCTATGTTCCGTTCCGAAATGCAAACATACTTTCCGCTTGTGCAAGCTGGGCGGAAGTGCTGCAGGCAAAGGCAATATTCATCGGCGCAGTTTACGAGGACTCTTCCGGGTATCCCGATTGCAGACCGGAATTCTATCAGGCATTTGAGAAAGCAATTGATGAAGGAACAAAACCTTCAACTAAAATAAATATAATTACTCCGATAATTCATCTTTCGAAATCAGGAATTGTAAAAAAAGGAATTGAGCTTGATGCGCCGCTTCATTTAACGTGGTCGTGCTATCAGAATGAAGATGAAGCATGCGGAGTGTGCGATAGCTGCGCATTGCGCCTTCGGGGTTTTCAGCAAGCCGGGATAGAAGACCCGATTCCTTATAAAATTAAACCGGAATATATCTGAAAATTTTTTCCGCAACACAAATTATAAATTTGAGGAAACCTTGAACGAAAAGACTAAATTACTTGAAGTATTCAACAACGCTTATCCTGAAAGAGATTATCTGGTAATCCATACCGCTCCGGAGTTTACTTCTGTTTGTCCAAAGACCGGTCAGCCGGACTTTGCGACTATGGTGATAGAGTACATACCGGATAAGCTCTGCGTCGAACTTAAAGCGCTTAAGCTATATCTAAACTCTTACAGGAATGATGGAATTTATTTCGAGAGCGTAACAAACAAAATTCTTGATGACCTGGTTGGCGTGTGCAAGCCGCGGTACATGCAGGTAAAGGCTCAATTCAATGTACGCGGAGGCATCTCGTCGGTTATCAAAGCTGAGTACAGGAAAAAAGGATTCATAAGAAGTTAATGGTTCAAACCGTAAACATAAAGAAAGAGTTCGTAAGGAAGCGCGACAAGCTTTTCCAGGAAAATCACAGACAAAAGGATTCCTTTCAGTTCAGTCTATCATACAGCCTACTTGTGGAAGAATATATCCGCAGGCTTTCTCCCGACGAAAAATTTGACTTTGTCCTTGCATCGGCAGGCAGCTTCAGCAGGCGCGAGCTTTCTCCCTTCTCCGACATCGATCTAATGTTCATTACGGATTCCGTTGAACAAAACAAAGAAAAGATTTCCGGTCTTGTTACAAAGTTCTGGGATAACGGTCTCGAAGCTTCGCATACCTTAAGAGAATTTACTGATATCAAAAAATACCTGGATACCGACCTCCATACTTTCACACAGTTTTTTGAAACACGGTTTCTTTTGGGGAAAGAATCTATTTACAAAGAATGGAATAAAAGTCTTTTCGCTTTAATAGGCGATGAAGTAAAGGCAAAGTTGATCAACGAGCTTTTCGAGGACATAAACTTAAGATATGAAAAGTACGGCGAGTCGCCCAAAGTTCTTGAGCCGAATGTGAAAATGTCGGCAGGCGGATTGAGAGACTTCCAGGCAATTGAATGGATTTACATCTTAATGAACGGAACGCTTCTCAACAAGCAAATAGAGTCGACACAGGCGGAAATTTTTATCAATCTTCTTAAAGAAAATAAATATACAACCGAGAATGAGTGCAATAGGCTGCTTGAAAGCTACAAGCTGATTATAGCAGTAAGGAACATGCTTCACTTAATCAGTGGACAGAAGAACGACAGGTTTGAATTTAATGCGCAGAAAAAGATTTCATCGATGCTTATTCACCGGCAAGACGCTCTTTCCAGCTTTATGCATGAATACTTTAAGGCATCCAATATAATAAACCGGTTTTCCAAATCGATGATTAAAAAATTTCAGGAGGAGATAAGCAACCCGCTGCCTGATTCGCTCGCCATCAATCTTGATGAGGATTTTATTCTTAAAGGAAAGACAATCTCCCTGAGCAATAATTCGAATTTAAACCTGTCGGACATTCTCCGCTCATTTTATTACCGCGGGTTATATAACGCTCACTTCGACGAGAACTTGCGTTCAACAATAACTGAGATTGTGGAAGACTACCATGCCGAAGGAAAGAATGAGACGGAGTCATCCGTCTTTTTCAGAGAGATTTTGCGGCTTCCTAAAAATGTAGGTCTAACTTTATCTGTAATGAACGAGCTCGGTGTGCTTAAGGCATTCATGCCGGAGTTTAACGACCTCATAGGCTTTCTTCAACACGGAGTTTACCATTGCTATACTGCTGATGAGCATACAATAATCACGATCCAGAACCTTGAAAAGCTTGAGAAAGATACATCACCGCTCGGGAAAATATACAACAATCTGAAGGACAAAGAGATTCTCCATCTCGGGCTTTTGTTTCATGATATCGCGAAGCCAATTAATATTTCCGGGCACGAAATAATCGGCGCAGAAATGGCTTCGTCAATTATGCACCGGCTTGGCTACAGCGATGAAGAGATTGAGCAGGTAACCTTTCTTGTTCGCAACCACCTAGTGATGGAACAGGTTGCGTTCAGAAGAAATTTAAATGACCCGGAAACTCTCAATAATTTCTCTTCCAGGTTCAACTCGCTGAAGCAGTTGGATTTGCTTTACCTTGTAACTTACGCCGACCTCTCCGCGGTAAACCCGGCAATCTGGACTTCATGGAAAAGCGACCTTCTTGCTGAGCTTTACAAGAAGACAAGGGCGATGATCGAAGAACAGATAACCGGTGAAGAACTGCTGATCTCGAGCATCTATGTAGAGCCGAAAGAGATAAGCAAGTTCTCGCCTATAATTTCGGAATCTCTCGTACAGGAGCATATTGAATCGATAAACGACATAAGCTACGCGCACCAGTTTTCCGATAGAGAAATTGCAAAGCATGTTGAAGAAATTCAGAAAGGCGTTGAGGTTTCCGTTCTTTTCAAGGAGTATAATGATTATACTGATATTACCGTTATCACTACCGATTCTCCTTCGCTGCTTTCAAAGCTTTGCGGTGTGCTCTCGATAAACGATGCGAATATACATGACGCAAAAATCTTTACACGCAAGGACGGAATTGTAATTGATAACTTCAGCGTTACGGATTTTAGAACTCACACAAAAATCGGTAGTGAGAGATACGACAAAATCGAAAAAGATTTTAAGAATGTGGTAGGCGGTCTTCTCCAACTAAATAAAGAATTTGCAAATATGAAATCGAAGTGGTGGAGAATTGAAACAAAATTCTTTAAGCGTGCAGGCAAAGTAAGGATTGCCTTTGAGAAGCATGAGAAGTACACAATCATTGATATTTTCTCGCCGGACAGGCTGGGATTTCTTTACCAGGTTACTTCAAAGATGCATGAGCTCGGTCTTTCAATTTACTTTGCGAAAATCTCAACTAAAGGCGACGACATAGTGGACTCATTTTATGTTCTGGATAGAAACGGGAAAATGATTTCGCCTGATACGTACGAGTTTATAAAAACAGAGCTTGCCGGAACAATCACTCAAATGTTATAGGGACTAATTTGAACTTCATGGAAAAAGAAAAGCCGGTCGGAGTCTTTGATTCCGGTATCGGCGGCTTAACAGTTGTTAAGAGAATTGCATCAACCTTGCCGAACGAAGATATAGTTTACTTCGGCGATACTGCCAGGGTGCCTTACGGCTCAAAATCGAACTCGACGGTTATTGAATACTCAATTCAGGATGCAAGATTTTTAATCACTAAGAATGTGAAGGCGATAGTTGTCGCTTGCAATACCTCATCTTCAATAGCAATAAAAGAATTACGAAAGCGTTTTAACGTGCCTGTAATCGGAATGATTGAGCCCGGCGCTAGGTATGCTTTGAGGGAAACCCGGAAAGGACGAATAGGAGTAATAGGTA
>JAJYIL010000135.1 GCA_021790055.1 Bacteroidota bacterium | reverse complement strand
CTGCACTTGATCTTTTAAATTGTAAGGTTGATGCTATTAAAGTTGGCATCGGTCCTGGTTCAATTTGCACAACTAGAGTAGTTGCGGGTGTCGGAGTTCCCCAAATAACCGCAATTGCCGAAGTGTTTAAAGCTATTAGAGGAAAAGGAATTAAACTAATAGCAGACGGCGGTATAAAGCAAACCGGAGACCTACCGAAGGCAATAGCTGCTGGAGCAGATTCTGTTATGATCGGCGGTTTGTTTGCCGGTGTTGAAGAGAGCCCGGGTGAGAAGATTCTTTTTGAGGGAAGGAGCTTTAAAATTTACAGGGGAATGGGCTCACTTTCTGCAATGAAGCGCGGAAGCAAAGATAGATATTTCCAGGACACTGAGGACGATATTGCAAAGTTAGTTCCTGAAGGAGTAGAGGGAAGAGTTCCTTACAAAGGACCTCTCTCTGATACGGTTTACCAGTTGATAGGAGGATTAAGAGCGGCTATGGGTTATTGCGGTGTTAAAAATGTTAAAGAATTACAATCTAAGACTAAATTTATTAAAATTACATTATCAGGCTTAAAGGAAAGTCACCCGCATGATGTTATAATAACAAAGGAAGCGCCAAATTATCATACATAAATTATCCGGAGGAAGGTTTTTCGGGGTTAATAAATTTTTATATGTATAAGAATTAGAAATAAAAGGATGTATAAGGCACTTGTTATTGCTTACTATTTTCCGCCTATGGGCTTAAGCGGTGTTCAGAGAACTTTGAAGTTCACCAAGTACATGAAAGATTTTAATTGGGAACCGGTTGTTCTTACCGCTGCAAGCACGGGATATTTTGCGCACGATAGTTACCTGTTGAAAGAGGCTGAAGATGCGGGTATAAGAATTATTAGAACAGGTGGCAAGGATTTAAATTCAAGGTTGTCAGGCAAGGGCACTATAAAAATGCCGCCGGAGATTATTAGAAAAATTTTTCACCTTCTAAACTATACCTTTTTTATCCCGGATAATAAGATAGGTTGGGCGAAGAAAGCCATTAAAAGCGCAAGGCATTTGCTTGATAATGAAAAGATTGATCTATTATTCGTTAGTGCGCCGCCTTTCTCATCTATTAACATGGCTGTTAAGCTAAAGAAGGAATTTAACATACCGCTTGTTATAGATTACCGCGACTTGTGGCTTGGCAACCAGTTTTCATTTTATCCTACTCCAATCCATAAACTCCTTCATAAAAATATGGAATATAAAGCTCTTAAAACTGCCGAAAGAATTATTGTAACCAACAGAAAGATGAAGGAAAAAATTCTAGATAACTACAAGTTCTTGACATTTGACGATATTTACATTATTCCGCACGGTTATGATCCGGAAGATTTTAAGAATATAAAAATTGAAGAGAAGCCAAAAGAGAAAATGCGCTTGACATATTCCGGTATCTTCTATGATTTTGTTACTCCAAAATATTTTTTAAATGCTTTTAAGAATTTATCTATTGAAAGACCAGACGTAGCTGCCAACATTGAGCTTGACTTTATTGGCATTTTAAGGAATGAAAATAGAAAATTGATCAAGAAGCTTAAGCTTCAAGATTTTGTTAAAGAATATGGCTATCTTAATCATAATGATGCTTTAACAAAAATCATGTCAAGCGATATCTTGTGGATGATGGTTGGTAAGGCAAAGAATGCCGATACAATTTCAAGCGGTAAGCTGTATGAATATTTCGGAACCAGGAAGCCCGTTCTTGTCTCGGTTCCTGATGGCGCATTAAAATCATCCGCACAGGAATACGGTGCATCCTTTATTACCAAACCGGATGACGTTATAGAAATTAAGAATGCAATTTTAACTTTATATGAACACTATGTTTCCGGAACCCTGCCGGCGCCTGATGATGAGTTTGTTGAAAAGCATAGAAGAGATTTTCTGACTGAGCTGCTCACGAAGCAGTTTCAATTTTTGGTAAAGGAAGAGATAATATGAATGTATTATTGATTGGTTCCGGCGGAAGGGAAAATGCCTTAGCCTATAAGATTTCACAAAGCAAAACGCTGAATAAGCTTTTTATGGCACCGGGGAATCCCGGCACAAAACATCTTGGCGAGAATGTATCTATTCGACTTAATGATTTCAACGTTGTCTATGATTACTGCGTAAACAATGAAATAAAATTAGTTGTAGTTGGACCTGAACAACCGCTCGTTCAAGGAATTTCTGACTATCTGCGGGAAAGAGGAATAAAAGTATTCGGACCTGATAAAGCTGCCGCAGAAATAGAAGCCCATAAATCTTTCGCAAAAAAACTAATGTCGGATTATGGAATTCCAACTGCAGCTTATGCGGAATTCAATTCCGGAGAATTGAACAAAGCAAAGGATTATCTAAAAGTGCAAAAGTTTCCATGCGTTGTAAAAGCAGACGGTCTTGCAGCAGGTAAAGGCGTTTTGATTTGCAACGATCTAACCGAAGCTGAAAAAGCAATAGAAGAAATTTTTATTAATAAAATATTTGGATCCTCAGGGGATAAGTTAATTATTGAAGAATTTATGAAGGGTGAAGAGGCATCTATCTTTGCTATTACCGATGGCGATGGTTATGTCTGCCTGCCGTCGGCTCAAGATCATAAAAGAATTGGAAATAACGATACGGGGAAAAATACCGGCGGTATGGGAGCTTATTCACCGGCTCCTATCGTTACAAGTGAAATATTAAATGAAGTTGAAGAAAAAATAATTAAACCGACATTGAAAGGACTTAAAAAAGAAAATAGAAAATTTATAGGATGTCTTTATTGCGGTTTAATGCTTACAGATAAGGGAGTAAAGGTTGTGGAGTACAATTGCCGTTTCGGTGACCCTGAAACTCAAGCCGTACTTCCATTACTGGACGGAGATTTCCTAAAACTGCTGTATTCCGCGGCAGATGGTAAATTAGATAAAGAAGCAGTTAAGTACACAGGCGGTTCGGCAGTTTGTGTGGTTGCAGCTTCAAAAGGATATCCTGATTCTTATGATAAAGGATTTGAAATCTCAGGACTTCAAGATGTTGAAGAAGGTATAATAGTCTTTCATGCCGGAACTAAAGAAGCAGATGGGAAAGTATTAACTAACGGCGGCAGAGTGCTTGGAGTTACTGCGGTTGTGAAGAGCAACAATCTAAAACTTGCAAAAGAAGCAGCCTACCGCGCACTGAGCAATATTCACTTCGAAGGTATTTATTATCGAACCGATATTGCAGATAAGGCTCTAATGAAAAAAGTTATGTACCGAAAGCCGGACTCGAACCGGCACCTGGTGTGAGCCAGACTGGATTTTGAGTCCAGCGCGTCTACCAATTCCGCCATTTCGGCAAATCAAAAACCTCGATTCTATCTTAAAATCAAAGAGTGTATTAATCGAATTTTTGAGTTATTTACCTCTCATATATACACCATACACACAGTTTATGTACAGTTAGTAATATATACGTTCAGTCAGTAAATGAACAATTAAAATTAGTAGATAAAAATAATGAAGTTTGAAATCCCAAGCAAAGTATTTTGCTACACAAACAAAAGAAAAAAAATTTTATATGTAATAATTTGAGCTAGTAGTACACAATTAAACATAAGCCGAGTAAAAAGTTGTTGAGAAGAATTTTTGAAGTTTTTTGAAATAAATGTAGATACCGTCATTATAGAATCATTAGCGGGATTAAATAATCATATAGGACAGGAATGATGAGGTTGTCTCAAAAGTAAATTTAACCGTATAAATTTGAATAAAGGTGAATAAAACGATCTTTAAATACAAATTAATTAATAATTATTCGCCAAATTGGACTTCTGAGACAGCCTAATTATTTGAAGATATCCTAATATGCTCATACTATTTAGGATATTTTATTTTTCAGGAATTACTCTGCCGAGATATCTTTATCTACTACTACGCCTAACAATTTATCGTTTCTGTCAACAATCGGAATCATTTTATAATGATATTTATTGAAAAGGTCTTCCAACTCATCCTTCAAAGCATCTTCCTCTGCCGTAACAACAGGAGATATCATAATTTCAGACAGCATTGTATTGTCCGGAGCAACTACAAGTTCTCTTAAATCAATTACTCCAAGTAAAGAGCCGTCTTCCGAATCTATGATATAAATATAGCTCAAGCAGCTCCTATCCAGTTCGGAAGATTTTAGCGAATTTAAAACTTCCCCCACCGTTTTATCCTTGTCTTTTGCAAGATAGTTTGTAGTCATAAGCATGTGTGCAGCAGATTCTTTTTCAGATAAAATTCTTTTAATAGTTTCTGCTTCTTGTTTTGATAGTAATTCCATTAATTCATTCACATCGTCATTCGGCAAAACGGAAAATAAATTGGTTAACTGTGGAATGGTCATTTCAGACAAAATAGTTTGTGCTCTTTCCTTTCTAAGGTTCGAGATAATTTGTCTCTTTGCTCTTGGTTCTGCTTCAATAAGTGTTTCCGCAGCTGTTTCGGAATCCAGCACGGAAAATACTGCCTGCTGCTCATTACCGGATAATTTTTCCAATGCATCTGCCAGATCTTCGGCGGGTAACTCTTTAATCTGGTTTCTTGTAATTGAAAGCGTAACATTATCTGTATTGCCGATATCTTCTAATGAAAGGGGTTGAACATATTTCCAAGGAATTAATTGATCTTTAATAAGTTTCAATCTTCCCAAACCCCATTTTCTTAAAAATCCGTTGAATGAAATATCAACATGAATGATAAACATTTTTTCTTTGGTCTCTAAAAGATGAACATCATTCACAACCTCAGTTCTTCTTCCGTCCATATCAAGAATTGTTCTTCCAATCAAGTGGTCATTAACCATCAGCCAACCCGGTTGGTCGATAAATGGCGGATAATGTTCACCGATTTCAAAAGGGTACACAAATATTGCGTCGTCGGCAATTTTGATCACCTTATCCCAGGGAATAAATTCAGAAGGCTTACTCCAACCGTGCCCGATATATATTCCAACTGCTTCCGGGAAAGGTTCACTCAACTTAAAAATAATGTCGCTAACCTTTCCAATTTTATCTTTTATCTTTCCGGTACATACGGGAAGTTTTATCAGCTCAAGAAAATTTAGGAACCTGAATTCTTTTGTCCCAGCCGGAAGTTCCTGCATATTGAAAGTTCTGTTATTTATAGTTGCCATAATCGCTTTCCATTTCTACTTGTAAAAATTAAAATATAAAATTATTAGACTAATTGAATATGATCGCTCTAAAAATAATTGTATATAACACCCGGATTTGTATTTTCGAATATGAATTCTTCCCATCTTTAAAAAATATTTACATAATAATTGCAAATTCATCCAATCCGGTTTCACTGTTAACCTTTCCATGTTGTAATGAACTTAAAAATCAATAAGCCAACTAATCCCAGAAGGTATAACCGCAGAACCAAAAGACACAGCTTAACAAATGGCGTCATTTCAATTTGGGGCTTTTCATACCTGTGGTTGATCTCGCGAATGTTTTGAACGATATTG
Source organism: Bacteroidota bacterium (assembly GCA_021790055.1). Classification (GTDB taxonomy): domain Bacteria; phylum Bacteroidota; class Ignavibacteria; order Ignavibacteriales; family Ignavibacteriaceae; genus FEN-1297. The sequence continues at coordinate 2,206 of JAJYIL010000135.1, read as the reverse complement.
CTAAATAATCTCATAATGAACCTCTATTTAATGAATGCTGAAAAAATTTGGGAACAATGTACTGATTCCGTACATGGTTGAGAGAACAATAATTATAATGACGATACTTATGTTGGCAATGTTTTCCCATGTCGTGTTAATGTATTCTCCCATGGTTTTTTTATCGTTAAGCAGCAGTATTAAAAATACCAGGGCTGCCGGTAAGAGTGTTGTTGCAATAACTTGTACAAAGAGTGTTATCAGAACCAGCGGAGCACCGGGAATTAATACCACAGTACCAGCAAGTAACAAGTCGAAGAAATAATAAGCATAAAACCAGGGAGCTTCTCTTACTTTTTGATTTAGGGAATGCGCCCAGCCAAATACCTCGCCGAACGCCCAGGAACTAGCAAGCGAAATACAAATAGCTCCCAGCAAGCCCGCATCAAAAAGTCCGATCGCGAATAATGTACCAATAATACTACTTGTTGGCATTATTTGTCTGGCGGCAGCGGCGGCATCTTCTATCGGCAGCCCATAAAGTAATTTACTGCTAACAATAATAAGTACCATCGCTACCACAACCGTAAGAACCGCCCCAAAGGCAGTGTCGGCTTTGCCAAACTTAATTTCTTTTTCATTCAAGCCTTTATCAACAACGGAACTTTGTTGAAAAAAGAGCATCCAGGGTGCAATTGTAGTTCCGATGTTTGCCATCAGAAGAAAAAATAAGTCGTTCGTAAATCCTCCCGGAGGGAAATGCGGAACGAAACTGTTATATGCTATATCCCTTATGGAAGGATGTACCATAAAGGCAGCAGGAATATAAATTAAATTTATTGCGCAGAATAATAAAGCAATTTTCTCCCAGGTCCAATATCTTCCTGACATGATCATCATTCCCATAATTAACCAGCAGATTACAACAGTCAACAAAGGAGGAAAGTGGAAGATGCTCAGAGCAGCGGTCATTCCAATAAATTCTGTGATCATCGTAAGCCAGTCGGTCATAACCAGATCCGATAAAGAAAACCATCCCCAGAAACGCCCGAAAGCCGAAAAAATTGCTTCGGCATGCCCGCGTTTAGTTACAGCTCCCAAACGTACTGTCATTTCCTGAACATAATAGGCAACCGGACCGAGAAGTATAAGAAACCAAAGAAGATGTAAACCAAATTTAGCTCCTGTTACGGTGTATGTTGTAATCCCCCCGGCATCATTATCGGCAACCATTGTAATAACACCTGGGCCTAAAACGGCAAAGAATAAAATTGTTCTGCGCTTAAAGCGGCTTAGATAATGAATTGTTTTGCTAATCCAGAACATATAAATCTCGCTTGTTTAAAAGTATGTGAATTAAAAATATCATTATTGAATTAAACTTTTATTAAATTATTAAATCAGGTCAAATAAATTTGATGTTAATTTGTTACTTTGAAATAAAATACTTTGCATTATATTTTTATAATTCAATATGAGCCCTGATAGCTAAGATATTTACAGGACCTCTGTCTTTATTGTAAGCAGGATTTAGAACAAATTGATAATCCAGCGTTAACATAAGATAACTTGTAAATTGAATTTTGTAATATGTTTCAAAAATATTTTCATATCCATAATTTAATTTTCCATCACCTATCATAAATCCGTAACCTCCAGCAGCCAAATATTCACGGTGATCATTGGATAATCCGTTAATGACGTATGCAACACCAAATTCGTCATTGATTCTTGCTTTTATTATTCCCTTGTCTTCTATTCCGGTTGCAACCGACTGATCAATCTCTGTAAAAGCCCAGGTTTCAGTTTTACCATCGTTCCAGCTTGCTCTTAAAAAACACCCGCTGTTTTCATTTATCTTTTGAGATATATTAAACGCAAAACCATATTTTGAGCGGCTGTACCTTTCAGTTAAAGTGATATCCATATTATAAGCTGGATTATCCAGAACCTCACGATAGCTTCCCATCCTGGCTTTATTTTGATATAAAAGCAATCTTGCAGTTCCGTCTTCATCAAGGATCGAATAATATTTATCAAATTCGAGAGCGAGCCCAAACGCTTTATTAATATGTGGATCCATAACGAGCCCATTTGCTTTTAGTGGTTCCATAACGGCTGCAAATTGAATTGCATAGGAATGGTCATTATACATAAGTGCAAATCCCCAAGTGTAACCTCTCGTATCGGCGGGATAATCCCATGCTCCGGAATTCATTAATGCCCA
>JAJYIL010000134.1 GCA_021790055.1 Bacteroidota bacterium | reverse complement strand
CGCGCTTAGCCGCGGTTATTTTGAACACCGGTATTCGGATGATCTCGATTTATTTGTTAATAATGACAATAACTTCGGCAAATACACGGAAACATTATATAAAACTCTGCTGGAAAAACAGCAGTCCGGCTTATTTGAAATCAATCAGCAAAAAATAAGAAGGAGTGAGAACTTTGCTCAAATCTTTTTGATTAAAGAAGAAACAGAGCTTAAAATAGACCTTGTTAATGATGTTGCGATGCATTACGGAGATTTGATAGAAGTTGAAAAACTTGGAAAAGTAGATAGTCTAAGAAATATTTTATCAAACAAGCTTGCGGCGCTATTCAGGTACGAAGCAAAAGATATTGCCGATATATGGATTATCTGCAGAAATTTTAAATGTAATTTTAAAGAAATAATTAGTGAAGCAAAAAGCAAGGAAGCAGGCGTAGACCCGGTTGCCGTTTACGAAATCCTAAGCTCATTTCCTCTAAAATATCTTGAGCTGATTAAGTGGATAGAAGCGCCGGATACGGAGGCTTTTAAAAAAGAAATTTTGCAGGCAGCAGAAGATATTTTATATGGAAATGAAAATTCCCTCGCAGAGGCTTAATGGAAGGAACGAGGAAGGTTTGGATAGACGATTTGCGATTGTCGATTGAGGAATGAAAAAGGCAGAAAACAATTACAGACACTGATTACACAAATTAACACGGATTTGGATTGACGATGACGAAAACGGTTATTGGGGCTTGAGGAAGTCATTAGTCATCTGTCATTAGTCAATGGTCATCAGTCATTCGTTGTTTAAATTAACAATTTATAATTAACAAAACCATTGCACAGTTCGCCGCGGCGAATTAGCCTTGCTGCGGTAGGCAAGCCTGTTGGTTGCCGGCTGCGTTAGGGACTTCGGCAGTTAAAAATTTACGAAACGTCCGGTGAAAGATAATCCATTAAACGATTACGCAGCGTTTTCAGTATTTTGAATTTTATATTATTTTGTAGTATTAGAGAAGTAATTGAGTCGATTACAAAAATAATAAGCACTATATTTATGGTGTAAATTAGAAAAGGATTTATCAATGGAATTGATTGTAGATGAAAACAAAATGAGGGCTCTATTAAAAGATACCCTGATTGAAATGATGAAAGATCGAAGGGATATATTCCATAAAATCGTGATTGAATCAATTGAAGATATAGGATTGGCAAATGCAATTAAAGCGGGGAGGAAAAATAAATTTGTAAATGAAAGCAGAATTGCCAATATCGCAAAATAGAATTAGAATTGGAAATTACAGGATTGGGATTGAAATAATTAAAGGGACTGTAATCGTTACCAGGATACTACAACGTAAAGATATTTATAAATTTTTCCCATAATTATTTAAATTTGCCTTGATGTGTATACTGATTTATATTGATTGAAATGATGAATAACGAATTCTGGAATGTAGAATGTAGATTGACGAATAACTAAGAACAGATGTAAAGGAACAAGGAAACAAGGTAACAAAGTTACAACGGACTAAGAACTACGAACAACATACTAGGTGAATGGGGTGAGTCGGTATATCGCTACCACAAATAGTGAGAGAGGTTTATAGTAGAGAGCAAAGGAGTGAGTATTGAACATTGTATTTTGTGAAAAACTCCGTGTAACATAGGCGGAGTAACTCAGAGAAATACAGATTTGTAAATTAAAATTTTACTAAATATTTTTCATTTCAATTTTGGAAAAGAAAAAATGGTAACTATAATTAAAAAAGGAATGCAGAGGAAGGAAATCCATTCTTTGCTTGCGGAAAAGAGAAAAGGGAAAAAGAAAGTAGTAGATCTGAAAAAATACTGCGGTAGTATAAAGCTAAAAGAAGACCCTCGCAGACTTCAAAAACTGTGGCGTAATGAGTGGCAATAGCGTTTTATTAGATACAAATATTGTTTTATACTTTCTTGGCGGAGATAAAGCTCTAATCCCTTTGCTTGAGAACAAACAATTGATAGTTTCTTTTATAAGCGAACTTGAATTGCTTTCTTATAAGGATTTGAAAGAGAATGAAAGATTAAAAATAAAACAATTTCTTTCCGAATGTATAATATTAGATATTAACCAGTTAATAAAAGAACGTACTGTTGAATTACGAAGGAAGTATTCATTAAGGCTGCCAGATAGCATAGTTATAGCAACGGCGTTATACTTGAATGTACCTATAATTAGCGCAGATAAAGAATTGGCTAAAGTGCGAGAATCTGATTTAGTATTATACCAGAAATAAAATATTCAAAACATATTAATGACATGTTGTTTTTAATATAAAAGGGAATGATTACAGATTAGTTGCTGGTATAAAATATGATTTTAGTTATCTATATATTCGTTTTATTGGAACACATTTAGGATATAACAAAACCTGCTTACCGGCAGAGTCTGTTGCGCAAATGCCTATGATGTCATTTCGACTGAGTCTTCGAAGGAGAAATCTCAGAGATTCCTCACCCAGTAAACCGGGGTTCGGAATGACAGCTAAAAAAAATATGTCATTCAAATGATAAATGAAGGCAATGCCTTTTTTAATAACTCGAAATGAGAATTCAAGTTCTGCAACACGCTCGGCAGGCAGGTTAATGCAGAGGAAATTTAATTATGAAGATTAAACCGATAAAAAATTTAAAAGATTATAATAACGCATTAAAAGAGATAGATAAACTATGGAATGCAAATCCAAATACACGTGAAGGAGATATGCTGGAAGTATTGGTAACGCTTGTAGAAGCATACGAAGTAAAAAAATATAAAATTGAACCGCCAGATCCGATAGAAGCTATAAAATTCAGAATGGAACAAATGGGTTTACAGCAGTCCGATCTAGCTGAGGTATTGGGCGGACGTAATAGGGTTTCCGAGATATTAAACCGAAAAAGAAATTTAACCGCTAATATGATGCGCCAGCTTCACAAGAAATTTAATGTACCGGCTGAATCTTTATTGGCTTAGAAATTTTAAAACCTTTTGGGTTAAAGATCAGACAAAGTAGTCAAGGCAGAGGTTAAAGTTTAGATTGAGATAGTTGCGAAGGGTACGTTAGGTTTATCGATGAAGCGGTAAAGAAGTGACAAGGAGACAAAGAACTAAGGACGACGGACTAAGAACCAAGAACAACAGACTAGGTGAATCGGTGAATGAGTAAGTTGGTGAGTTGGTGAAGTGACAAAGTTACAACGGACTAAGGGCTGCGAACAAAAAACTACGAACAACAAACCAATAACTATAATCACGAATTTAACAAACAGACCGCAGCAATGCCGGATTACCAGAAGTGGGCACTATGTGATAAATCAGTACTGACGCTGCTGTGGCAGAGTGAGTTTCACTTAGTTTGTTGTCTGTAGGTTGTAGGAGGTTGGCGGTGGGTGGTGGAAGGAAGAGTGACGCATGTTGGGAGGGATGAAGGAAGAAGCCAGAAGACAGAAGCCGTCATCGTTTAGTGGGATCCCTTCGGGAGAAGAAAGAAAAAACATTTTACCACTGAGGGAGACATGAAATACTACAATAGAATTTTTATACCATTAGCACCAGACTTCAAGTCCGGTGTTAATGATAAATACATTTGCATTAGTAACCATTTTACCTGTCCGGCTTTGACGGAACGGTTTATAATTTAATTCACAAGTCTGGTTAAATTAGAGCACAGGGCGACAAGCCGCAATTTCCACCGAAGGCGGATGAACTTTGGTTCAAAAAATTAGACCCCAAAAATACATTAGTGGGTGAATTTGTAATATCGGAACAAGGTGACAACAAACTACGGACTAAGTACGAAGAACAAGTGGCCAGGTGAATGGGTGACTAATATAAATGTTGAATTTTGAATAATGCCCGTCCTCTGGCGGGAATGAATGAATTGAAAGAGAGAAGAAAAAGTGTTTACAAGGTGACAAGGATGAATGGAAGGTATGCTTCGACACTTCGACAAGCTCAATGCTAAGCAACCGCGCTACGACCAATACCTTAGCGAGCAAAACAATAACAACCCGCAGACCCGGGAAATATTTAGATAACATGTGATCTCTCAATTAAAATCATATCTTAATGCTTGACGAAATACGGAATTGTTTTGAGAATGAAAAAACCTTATTTTCACGACATGCTAGAATGGAAATGGAAATAGAAGAGTATGGTGTAATTTTAGAAAAGGAAGTTCACGAGGCTGTAATTAGCGGGAAGATAATTGAGAATTATCCGGATGATGAGCCTTATCCAAGCTGCCTTGTATATGGAAAGACCGCATTGAATAGAGCACTGCACATTGTATGTGCGTATTCAAAAGAAGATAACATAACAATAATTATTACGGTCTATCAACCCAATCCTGATAAATGGATAGATAATGAAATGAGAAAAGCATGAAATGTGTAATTTGTAAAAGCCCCGATATTCAGAAGAAAATTGTTGATGAAGAAATCAAGGTTGAAAGTGATATAATTCTAGTATCGGTTGAAGTGCTGGTATGCAGCAACTGTGGAGAAAGGTATTATGATAACAAAACCATGAGGCAACTTGAAGAAACCAAACTGAAATTGTCCACAAAAAATTTGAAGGTTCAAAAGGTAGGGAAAGTATTTAGAACTAAAGTTGCTTGAATGACAACTTTCAGAAGTTAGAAAAACATTTCACCACTGACCTATAAGACTTTGGCTTAGTAAGACAAAAGGAAATGCAAGAGGAAGGCATGCTTCTACACTTCGACAAGATCTGTCTGGCAGCTCAGCAACCGGAGGTCAGAAGGATTGATGAATAGAACGGTCATTGGTCATTTGCTATAACGCCATTAAGTTGTCATTCATAGTCATTGGGTCATTTGTTGTTGGAATTAAGAATTATTGATTGACGAATAACTAAGAACCAGGCACTAAGTAACAAGGTGACAAGTAATTAGTAAACAAAGTAACAAGGGAACAAAGTAACAAGGTGACGAGGCTGGATTTAACTAATGCATTTATCGACCAGGTACTACCAACTACGCACTAAGAACTACAAACAACGAACTAACAGCTACAAACGACGTATTGCATTTAACAACGAACCACACACTATAAACTACAGACTATTTAATATGATTGTAGATTTTTATAAGGATATAAGACTTAAATTTTTTTAATTTTGTGTAAAGCCAATTATTTATAAATCCAATAATTTTTATGCGGTTAAAACAAATTGAAATAGAAGCCATTAAAACAGCAGTAAAGAAGTATGATGAAAATGCACATGTTTATTTATTTGGCTCCAGAACTGATGATACAAAAAGAGGCGGAGATATAGATATATTAATTCTGTCGGATAAGATAAAATTACATGAAAAAATAAAGATCAAAATTGACCTATATAATTTGATCGGTGAACAAAGAATAGACCTAATTGCAGCGCCCGGATTAAATACTGCGTTTTTGAAATATATATTTGAAAGAAGTATTCAACTATGACAAGTATAATAAATTTGTTAGCTGAAGAATTGGGTATATTAAAAGAAGCTGCAAATGTACTAGATTACTCTTATAAAAAATGCAATAAAATAGAAATTAAGAAGGCTTATACAGAAGAAGAGTTGGAATCGTTTGATTCTTTGACTTCCCGATTTGCACGTTTAAGCGATTTGTTAATACAAAAAATATTTAAGATGATTGAAAAAGCTGACCTAGAGATTGAAGGGGGGATACGCGACAGTATTAATAAAGCTGAAAAGAAAGGTTTGATAACCGATGCCGATACATTTATTGAAATAAGAGAATTGCGTAATACGATTGCACATGAATATATACCCGAAACATATAAAGAAATATTTGTGAAAGTAATGGAATATGCGCCTGTCTTATTGAATAGTGTTGAGAAAGTAAAGATTTTTTGCAAAGAAAAATATGGAATATTAAGTTGATACTGCAAGAGCATGGTTTAGGGATTCTTTTTATGTTAAAGACAGCGACAGAGTATTTGAATTTAATATACCGATGAAAAGATATAACAGCATACTGACGGTTTTGTATTTTTGATTTGTCCTTGATGCTGAATCTTGAACTAAAGCGTTCTGCTTCGGCCCGGTAGTTTATCTTTCTTATTAGAATTTTATACTAAAGAGGATATATTATATATTGTATTAAAGTTCTTCGCCGAGACGGGTCATATAATAGTCATTGGTCATTAGCTAAAGCGACATTTATTGTTATAGAGTCGTTCGTTGTAGAAATTAATACCAAATTGTAAGACTTTAAATGAAGTTTCGAATGAAATAAAGATTTATTACACTTCAAAAACCGGTTTATTTATAATGGTTAACTAAATATCAGCAGCCTAATATTTAGAAGAATATTCCCAAAGGTTATACATTAACAGTGGCAAACGTTGTGTATCATTGCGGTAATTCTCTAAAATAATTTAAGGAAAAGGAACGACAGGAAATAAGATCTGAGATTATATAATTGTAGCACAGATTACTAATCTGCCAGGCGGCAGACAGGTCTGTGCTACGTTGAGGATACCCCGGGAACGGGGTTATCCGGCGAAGGTGTTGGAGTAGCGGACTACATTGCCTTCCGCATCAAGAGTGACAAGGACAAAGAAGCCCCTGTGCTCTTGATATATTGCAAGCATCTGGGACAAGACATCGTCTAAAGCAAGGTCAAATTCCAGAGCGGAGGATATGTTTGCGGCTTGTGGAGCCGATACAAATGTTAAGAACTCATTCTTCTTTAAAGTGGTGTCGACTGGGCTGCCAAAATAGACAACCGAGACAAGCTTTATTGAAGGCTCGCTCAAAACATCAATACCAGCCGAGGTGCCGATTGCATCGAGGTTAACCTTTATTGAATCAGGATTAAATGCAATAACAGGATTGTTTACATTAAATCCCAAAGAAGGAGCTAACCTGACCAAAGCGGTCATAATGCCGCCGGAGCCGGTTAAGGCGTAGTTAGTACGGGTTATAAAGTTGAAAGTGGTTACGCCCGCAGGGGCTGCTTTTGTCCAAATATTCTTTAATAAAGGGACAGAGTTTACAGCGCTTGCAAACAATATGGTAATTAAAAATTTACCGCGTCTTGCAAGCGATTTAACATCCATACCCGGCGTGAAAGGTGCAGGCTTGGATGATAGAACGGTTTTACCGTTGCGTTTACGGAAAGTTACATCCCCTACGGCGCCCTGGGCTTGCCCAAGGACTTGTTTATTAAATGATGCCATTATATTACCACTTATGATTTATGATTTAAGATTTTCGATTGTAGATTGCAGAATAACGAATAGACGAATTGGGGGCGCGGATTCTTATTGAATAGTTTAGAATAGCACGACGCATCCTAATGCCGTCGCGGTTATGAAATTGCCTCCGAATTGACTTTGCCCTTTTAGCATGCATAAAGGAAAAGTATTGAGATAAAGATAAGTACAAGATCAATACAAGATGAGTACAAGATGAATATGAAATGAGTATGTTTTTAGTATGCATTGATTATAAACCAGTATATTAATAAACTATATTACCAACAAGCCATGCTGAACTTAATTCAGTATTTAAAAACAATTCAAAAAATGAGATACCGAAACAACAACAGATCCCGGATCAAGTCCGGGATGACATGGTTGGGAATGACAAATGAGTAATTTCTTAATTTATGCACAGCGAAGGTAACTTATTAAGCAATTGATTAAGAGACAGCTTGAAAATAATGATGCAA
>JAJYIL010000133.1 GCA_021790055.1 Bacteroidota bacterium | reverse complement strand
AATATGTTATCTATCCTTTCTCAATTAAAGGTGAACAAAATGGATGAACTGGAAAAATTAAAAGAAACAATATTAAAAGAATTTCCCCGTCTCAACAAAGAAAGTAAATTCCAATTCAAATGCCACAAGGATATCAGCTGTTTCAATGAGTGTTGTACGGATGTTAATATCTTTTTGACTCCGTATGATATTATTCGCCTTAAAAACAGGCTTGGAATTTCTTCGCAGGAATTTTTAGATAAATATACTTTCCTTCCGATTGATGAAAAACAAAATCATCCGGTCGTAATGTTAAAAATGGAACAGGATGATAGCAAATCCTGCCCCTTTGTCGGAAGCGAAGGCTGTTCTGTATATGAAGACAGACCCTGGTCGTGTAGAATGTTTCCGTTAGGCGTAGCATCTCCAAAGGATGACGGCATGAACGGTGATGGTGAATTTTATTTTATTCTTGAAGAGCCTATTTGTCGAGGTCATGAAGAACAGAACAAGCAAACAGTAAATGAATGGATAGAAGATCAAGGAGTTAAAGAATATTCCGAAATGGGCGAACAGTTTAAAGAGATTTCATTGCATGAGTATTTTAGAAAAGGAAAGCAGCTTGATCCCCCCAGGCAGGAAATGTTTTACACGGTCTGCTATAATATAGATAAGCTAAGGGAGTTTGTCTTTGGAAGTTCATTCTTGAAAAGATTTGAAATGGATGATGAAACAATTAAAAAGATTAAAGAAGATGATAAAGAATTACTCTTGTTTGGATATACCTGGCTGAAGTATTGCCTGTTTGGCGAAGATACAATGAAGATAAAAAAATCAGATTAGGCTGTTGTTATGAGCGGAAGAAAAATTATTAAACCCGACTTAGAGCTAATTAATTATTTAAATGAAAACGGAGGGGGAGATCCTAAAAAATGCTACCAATGCGCAACGTGCACCTCTGTTTGCCGGCTCTCTACCGAGGAGTACGGATTTCCGCGTAGACAGGTGCTGCTGGCGCAATGGGGGTTAAAAGAACAGCTAATGAAAGATCCTTCTCCGTGGCTCTGCTTTTATTGTGGCGACTGCTCTAAGCGTTGCCCCCGGAAAAGCAATCCGGGCGAAACAATGATGAACCTTCGAAGATACTTAACTTCATTATATGATTGGACGGGACTGTCCCGATTAATGTATCGTTCTGTTTTTTGGGAGATGGGTGTACTGCTTGTTGTGGCGGCGGCTATTGTTTTAATGTTTACGCTTCCGCGTAGCTTTGGTTTTGGCTTGCTGGCGCAATCCGGAAGCGCGCCTTTAAGCACTGTAATGCTGGATAAGTTTGCACCGGCTGGAATTGTCGACATCGGCGATAGGATTATGGCAGTGGCGTTGGCGCTGCTGCTTCTTAGTAATGCTGCAAGAATGCTTTATGGATTAACAAGCGGAGAGAATATTCCTTTTAGCTTCTATATCTCTCAGCTTCCATATTTTGTAATTCAAGGTATAACGCAGAAGCAGTGGGGAAGATGCGGCAGCAGCGACTCAACCACCAACTGGCTGCGTCATCTCTTTCTTGTAACCGGATATGTTATCATGTTTACACTTGTGGTAGTGTTTCTTCCTTCATTTCAAGTTAATGGAATTGGTCTTCACTGGACAAGCTACTTAGGCTATTACGCAACTCTTGTACTTCTTTCATCTACGGTTTGGATTTTAGTTGATAGAATTAAGAAAAGAACTGAGATGCACGCGTTCAGTCATTTTTCGGATTGGATGTTTCCGGTTTTACTATTCCTCTCGGCGCTGAGCGGGATCCTCCTTCATATCTTCCGGATATCTAATATGCCGCTGACGACATATTATACTTACATGATTCACTTGGTAATTGTGGTGCCTATGCTTGTTGTTGAAGTTCCCTTCGGAAAGTGGTCTCATCTTTTATACAGACCGCTTGCGTTGTACGTTGCGGCAGTCAGAAACAAGGCAAAAGAATTTCAAGTCGAGAGACAAATTGCCGGCAGTGCTAAGACTGCTGCATCTGCTTAATATCAAAATTGAACGCCATGCGAAAATCTTGGTTGTTAACTAACTATCATCATTTAAATATTGATCTGTAGCCCTCAAATTAAATTTAGGGAAGAGAGGCTTGAATGTTTATTTTACCGCTTCATTTCTTTTCATCAAACACTAATTGGCGTTGGTTTATACTTGCTACGGTGCTGATCGGCGCTACAATGTCTGCCCTTGATGTAAGCATTGCAAATATTGCGCTTCCTACTTTAAAAAAATACTATGATATTCCTCTCTCGCTGGATGAATGGGTGGCAATGGCATACATGCTTACACTTACCATTTTTCTTCCGCTATTCGGAAGGCTTGCCGATATGTTCGGAAGAACTAAAATGTATAACCTCGGGTTTATAATTTTTACAGCGGGCTCGGCGTTATGTGGTTTAGCCCCCACCATAGGATTTATGATAGCTGCCCGCATTACCCAGGCCGTAGGCGCCGGTTTGCTTCAAGCTAACTCGGTTGCAATTATAACGCAGTCTTTCCCTAAGAAAGAGCTTGGTAAGGCAATAGGTATCCAGGGTTCGGTACAAGCGATATCTATGGCAATTGGACCATTTCTCGGCGGCTTGTTAATAAATTTAAACTTATTCGGAACTCAATGGCGCTCTATCTTTTATATAAATGTGCCGATTGGAATTCTTGGAACATTTGCCGCACTTATTATTTTACCAAAGGATAAAAAGCCAAAAGTAAAAGAAAGGATGGACTATGCAGGAAGCATTACTTTTGCTGCGGCTTTGTTGTTTCTTGTTCTTGCGCTTAATGAGGCTCGAAAGTTAGGTTGGGAGTCCGACACCATCATTTCTTACCTTGCACTCTTTGTAACATTCTTTGTCGTTTTCGTTGTTACAGAACGAAAGTTCAGCTTCCCGATGATGGATTTCAAGCTTTACAAAATATACGATTTCACTGCGGGAATAATTACAGGCTTTTTTTCTTATTATGTCCTGTTCGGTGTGCTTTTCATTATGCCGTTCTATCTCGAGAATGTGCTTGGATTTTCTGCATTTGCTGCAGGAGCAATGCTTACTCCTATGCCGATAACAATGTCGCTTGTAGCACCGTTAGCCGGGTCGCTGTCGGACAGATATGGTCCGCAAATAATGACCTCTTTAGGTATGCTTGTATGTGCGGGAGCTTCTTTCTGTTTAATTTTTTGCAGCAGAACGCCTCATGTGGACTTACTAATTTTCGAGTTCGCGGTGTTGGGATTGGGAATGGGGTTATTCACTCCGCCAAACAACAGTTCGGTTATGGGCAGCGTTCCCGAAGAAAGACTTGGCAGCGCCGGCGGTATCTTAAATATGATGAGAGCAAGCGGAAATGTTTTCGGTATTGATCTTTCCGGTCTTATAATAACTTCTATTACAGCGGCTTATCTTAGTACAAAAGGTTATTTCCATATCAATGCACTTAATGTACCTCATCAGTTAAGAGAAGACGGTTTTATGAAGGGCTTCGTTATAGTCCTTATTATCTTTACCTTGATGTGTCTTATCTCTGCCGCTCTAACCATGACGAAAAAAGGCAGAACTAAAATGGCTAAGGAACATTTCCTTTCGGAATAGAAAAGAAAGGGCAGATATATATGAAGAAGTTACTTACCTTAAATACAGAGCCTCATACGTTTTTCTCATCGCATAGAAACTGGCGCTGGTTCATACTAACAACAGTTTTAATCGGAGCAGCTATGTCCGCGCTTGATGTCAGCATTGAAAATATAGCGTTGCCGACTCTTAAGAGATATTATGACATTCCCCTCTCTCTTGATGAATGGGTAGCGATGGCATACATGCTAACCCTTACAATCTTCCTGCCTTTGTTCGGAAGACTTGCCGATATGTTTGGACGCACCAAGATGTATAACTTAGGCTTCATTATCTTTACAATTGGATCAGCATTATGCGGTGTAGCTCCTACAATAGAATTTATGATTATTGCACGTATAACGCAAGCTATAGGCGGCGGTCTGCTTCAAGCTAATTCTGTGGCAATTATAACGCAGTCTTTCCCTAAGAAAGAGCTTGGAAAAGCAATCGGGATTCAAGGAGCGGTGCAGGCTATTGCTATGGCAATTGGTCCGTTCCTCGGCGGGCTTTTAATAAAGCTCGATCTATTTGGAACTCAATGGCGATCTATCTTTTATGTAAACGTACCGATTGGAATCCTTGGAACTTTTGCAGCGCTTTACATACTGCCTAAGGATAGGAAAATGAAAATTAAAGAAAAGATGGATTACCTTGGAAGCTTCACTTTTGCAGCAGCTTTATTGTTCCTTGTTCTTGCTCTTAATGAAGGAAGAAAGTTAGGCTGGGAGTCGGATACAATTGTAACTTATCTTGGGCTGTTCATTTTCTTCTTTGGAATTTTTATTATTGCCGAGATAAAATTTAAATACCCGATGATGGATTTTAAGCTATTTAAAATCTACGACTTCACAACGGGAAATATTACAGGATTTTTTTCTTATTACGTATTGTTCGGTGTACTTTTCCTTATGCCTTTCTATTTAGAGAATGTAGCCAAGTTTTCAGCTTTTACTGCGGGTGCTATCCTTACTCCCATACCGATTACAATGTCGCTTGTTGCGCCTATGGCAGGCGTGCTATCGGATAAATATGGGCCTGCTCTTATGACATCGATAGGAATGTTTATTTCTACGGTTGCATCTTTTTGTTTGATCTTCTCGGGTATGAACCCTCATGCCGGTGTGCTTATTGCCGAGTTCGCGGCATTAGGGCTCGGGATGGGACTTTTTACACCGCCAAACAACAGCGCTGTTATGGGCTGTGTTCCTGAAGAAAGACTCGGTAGTGCCGGGGGTATTTTAAATATGATGAGAGCCAGCGGAAGAGTATTTGGTATCGATCTTTCAGGGCTTATATTAAGTTCTTTAACAGCTGCTTTTCTCGGCTTAAATGGATTTAAGCATATCAATGATTCCGGCATACCAAATAAAATAAAAGTGTATGGCTTTATGCACGGCTTTGTTGTTGTTATTATTTCTTTCACCGCGCTTAATTTTATATCGGCTGTTCTTTCAATGACAAAGAAAGGACGAACAAAAATGGCAAAGGAACATTTTCTTTCTGAATAAGATTTTGCCGGAAATATTTACTGTACAATTACATTGTCGTTTCTGTAATAATCAGTGCAGTTGCAGTCGACGTTCTTGACGTCGGGTAACTTACTAACTATGGCTTTAATCCTTTCAGCCTCATCGTTGTTTTTAACCCTGCCGTAAATTTTCACGTTGCCGTCTTTTGCGGAAATCTTCAGCAGATAATCTTTTGTGGATTTGTTGGCGGCAAGCTTTGCTTTAACGCTGCTTTCGAGGGCAAGGTTTGCAAGCGCTCTTTTCTTTTCTTCGGTAAGAGTAAATTCAGGAGCCGAAGCCATTACGCTTACAATTTCACAAGCCGTTGGAATAGCCACGTCCTCCAGGTTAATAATAATATCGTACATCGAGGGATCGCTCCAATCAATATTATAAAGAAACTTCGTCCACTTCTCCCTGTGTGTGTCCATCTTTCTAATGTATGAAGCTGCTTCTTCGCGTGAAAAGTTGTTGCATTCCATTGCGAATGCAAGGCGCTGTTCCATTGTTGCAATAACCTTTACCTTTATTACGCTGCATGCATCCTTCAACAGGAGGTGACCTGCATGCCCGTAGTAAACGATGTTATCGTTCTTGGCTTCTTCGCATAGGGTTGCTTGAATAAAAGACAGGTAGCGGAACCTGTCTATACTCAAGGATAAGCGTTCTTTCAGAGCGGGTTTCGACCTCATTGCCTTGACCAGCTCTTTCTCTGAGATGCCGTATTTTTCTGCAGCATCTACAAGTATCTCTCTGCTCAAAGATTTATAACCCAATTTTTGAGCAACGCATTCTGCAAGCTTTTGCCCGCCGCTGAATGTACCGCGAGAGATTGTAATAATAGCCATATTGTCCTTCCTTGCTAAGCTGTTTTTATTTTTATGAACTTGCCGGATAGCTTTTAAGAGTACCTGTGGCTGGGTCAACCCTTATATTTACATTTTTAAGGGCAACGGCGCCAAGTATTGGTTCAGCTTTTTCAGAGCCGAAAATAATTTGAGCTACAGTTTCAAGACCGAGGAAAGAAATTCTTGCAAATCCGTATTCCCATTCTTCCGGTTTTCCATTTGCTAATTCATAAGCTCTTTTCCCTTCGTGTTTAATCCCGGCATTTCTTAAAACTATTGCCGGTACCATACAATCTATTGAGCCTGTATCTACAAGAAATTCAGATTCATATCCATTTTTACTTTTCATAAGATTCTGAACGGTAACAGTTATTTTAGCTAGTACCATAAAATACTCCCGTTTTTTTTGCTAAAACTTACAAAATAATATAGATAACTTCACCATTATTACTCTTCATCTTCTTTAAAAAATTTTAATACCGGTGCAGAATCTCCGCTTAAGAAGGCATCCACAAATTTTTGGATGCTTTCGTCGGTTGTCAAAGTCACATCAACATTCCTTACAGCTCCCATAAGTCTGCCGATTTCAATCAATAAAGAATGAATGGATGCTTGAGGAATTTTTCTTATATTGGCTAAGACATGATCATCCTTATGAGTTACCGAAAAGTTCAAGCTCTCCAGCACCTTAGAGATTATCCTTGCTCTCCTCATCCTTCGAATAGGGTCGGCAGCACCGCCGCGGAAGTTAAAGTTAATGTAATTGTTATTTAGCTCGCTGCTTGCATAGGCATCGAGCCTGGAAAAATGATAGCCGAGCCTGGAGAAGAAATTTACGTAGCGGTCGGAAACTATTGCATAGCTTCTGCTTCCAAGATCGCGGTCGCTTCTACTCGAGTCAACAACATTAGACATTAAAAGATTTGCTAATCCTTTTAAATCTATTGGTAAAGGACCAGCCCATTTTATCCCCGGCGCCGTCATACCTTTAATTAAAGATAAGAACGGCTCTGAAGTAATATCTTCCGGTGTAATATATTTTTTACTTCTAACATCCCTTAAACCTCCGCCGAGATCGATAACATGAATATCCAGCGGGACTGAGAATTTTAAAGGATATGCATGTTCATCTTCATACTTTGCAGATTCATAAAGCGAGAACATTTCCCTCATAGCGTATTCATGCGCAAACCTGGTAATGTCATGAAGAGTTTCACAATTTTCGGGCGAAAAGCTCGATGACCCGGGATCGGTTAAATTCAGCGGGATAACATGCTTTAAGATATTCTGCCAGATGCGGTGCATCGGACTTTTGGCGAAAATATTTTTTTCAACGGCAGTAGATTTATACCATTCAATCAGCTCGCTTACTTTGCCAAGATAAACTTTGCTTTCATCGGCGTCTATCGTAATTTCCATTTCACCGGAAAGCTTCGAGGTAGCTTCGTTAGCATTTACAATCACCGGTATGCCGAGCTCCCGCGCAATAATGGAAAGGTGCCCGGTCTTATTTCCGATATCCGCAATTAAACCGGATGCCTTGTGCAGAATTCCAATTATTTCCGGAGAGGCTTTCTTAACAACCAGAA
The DNA here is from genome assembly GCA_021790055.1 of Bacteroidota bacterium. Taxonomy (GTDB): domain Bacteria; phylum Bacteroidota; class Ignavibacteria; order Ignavibacteriales; family Ignavibacteriaceae; genus FEN-1297. The sequence continues at coordinate 131 of JAJYIL010000133.1, read as the reverse complement.
TTCCTCCTTCGGGAAAATTCACAAGGTCCTTTATCCGGTTGAGAATAAATACCTTCCCTGAGCTGATTCCAGGGCTGGCACACATTCCTCCTTCATAAATGATTTTATATTTCGGCGAAATTTCCGATGAT
>JAJYIL010000132.1:7323-7721 GCA_021790055.1 Bacteroidota bacterium | reverse complement strand
GTCATTCTCCCCAGTTTGAGTATGCAAGAGTAAATGCTGATAGCTTTGATTTTAATCCGGAGTTTAATGTAATCAAGCCTTACTTGATGAATTCAGATTTTGTGTTCGGCAATCTTGAAACAGTAACAGCAGGAAGGTCAAAAAAATATTCCGGATATCCGGCATTTAATCCACCTGATGATTTTATCCGCGCAATTAAGTTAAGCGGGTTTACGATGCTCGTTACTTCCAACAACCATGCACTCGATAAAGGTGCAAGCGGATTGTTGAGAACAATTTCCATAATAAGAAATTCCGGTTTAGATTATAACGGAACTTTTACTTCAAAAGGAGATAGAGACTCGATTAGAATCTTTAACTTAAAGGGAATTAGAATTGCATTTCTGGCTTATACCTAC
>JAJYIL010000132.1:0-7313 GCA_021790055.1 Bacteroidota bacterium | reverse complement strand
GAAATACTTATTTAGTCAATATAATTGACAAAACTTTAATTAAGCGGGATATAGATTCGGCAAGAAAAGACGGAGCGGAAATAGTTCTTGTCTATTTCCATTTCGGAACTCAATATAAAAGAACGCCGGATGAATTTCAAAAACAGATTGTAGATAAGACAATTCATTATGGAGCCGACATAATCATCGGAAGCCACCCGCATGTTATCGAACCTGCCAATTTCTTTAAGATTAAGCATGCTAAACTTGATACGGGATTTGTCGCATATTCTTTGGGAAATTTTATTTCCAACCAGCGCTGGCGATATGCCGATGCAGGGGTTATTCTAAAAATATTTTTAACAAAGAATTTAAACTCCGATTCGGTTTATATTAGTAACGTAACCTTCCTGCCAACATGGGTATTTAAAGGAAAAATAAATAACAAAGACGAGTTTGAAATCATTCCGGCAGAAGAAGCGTTTAGTCAGAATTGTCCGGCTTTTCTTTCAACGAGCGACAGACAAAAGATGAAGCAAGCTTTTGATGATACGAAAGAGATATTGAATAAATTTACCAGCAGAATACAAGTTGATAGTACGCTCAAATAAAGGTTAAAAGTGGTCGCAAGTTTATACTGCCTTGTAATACTTTAGTGAATTGTGAGTATTAGCAATTGTGTATCCGGTTTGGCTGACGTGACATCTTATATCCTATGCCTTTATAAGATAATGAGGGTTTCAAATAAAATCCACTAATTGTATTTTTGCAGTATAGAAAGAATTATTGTGATCCGATGTTTGAAATAAGAAACATAAAAAAAGATAAAGCAGTTCTGCTTGCGCCGATGGAAGACGTAACTGATATTTCTTTCCGTCTCGTTTGCAGAGAATTAGGCGCTGATGTTGTATATACTGAGTTTGTAAACTCAGAGGGACTGGTACGTAATTCAGTGAAGACCCATAAGAAATTAGAAATAGTAGAAGAAGAACATCCGGTTGGAATTCAAATATACGGCGGCGTATTGAACTCGATGGTTGAAGCTGCTAAGATTGCTGAGAAAGAAAATCCTGATATAATAGACATCAATGCCGGCTGCTGGGTAAAGAACGTGGTCGGAAATGGTGCTGGTTCTGCATTATTAAAAGATCCTGCTTATATGCAGAATTTGGTTAGGAACGTTGTTAATGCAGTTTCATTGCCTGTAACAGTAAAAACCAGATTAGGCTGGGATCATGATAATATTAAAATTCTTGAAGTTGCCAGGAGGATGGAAGATGTTGGTGTTGAAGCTTTAACAGTCCATTGCAGAACACGCTCGATGGGGAACAAAGGAGATGCAGATTGGAGCTGGATTAACAAGGTAAAAGAAGTTGTTTCAATCCCGGTTGTACTGAACGGAAATATTCTTACTGCCTGGGACGTCAAAAAGGCATTTGAAGAAACAAATGCCGATGCCGTAATGATTGCACGCGGCGCTATCGGGAACCCCTGGATTTTTATGGAAGCGAAAGAGCTATTAACAAACGGGATTATTTCAACTCAAATAGATGAAGAACTAAAGATTAAAACCTGCTTAAAGCATTTACAGATTGCTGTCAAAGTAAAAGGAGAGAAGCGGGCAGTAATCGAGCACCGGAAATTTTATACCGGCTATCTAAAAGCTTTGCCGCATGCCTCTCAAATCCGCTCAGTGTTGATGCAGATTTATGATTATCCGGCGGTGGAAGATATCTTGCTTACGTATCTCAAAGATTTGGACAAGTATAAAATTGCTGTTTGATTTTTGTAGAAAGCTGTAACTTGCTTAAGACTCCATCCGAAAAAATTGCAAGGATTATATCCACTTTATTCGTACCGCCCTCTTTCGCATTAATAATATTTACTTATTTTTCTTTCAGCCTCGAACAAGCTCCCGTAAATACTGCTGTGCTTATTCTCGCCACTTTAATTTTCGGTTTCGGTCTTCATATATGGCTTTTTTTCCTTTTTAAAAAGAAGGGGCTAATTATTGATTTGGATGCATCAATTAAAGAAGAGCGGACTTTTCCGTTTTTAATTGCTACCGGATTTTATTTAGCCGGTTTACTCTTTCTTATTTGGTTTCAAATTAATATTATTTCAATAGCGTTCTGGTTTTGTTATATTTCCAACACAATTATTGTGGTTCTGGTGAATAAGTACTGGAAAATAAGTATACATGCAATTGGAGCGAGTGGTGCTGCCGCTGCTTTGTTTATTGTACTTGGTCCGTTTGCACTTTTGGCTTTGATATTAACATTGCTGGTTGGCTGGTCAAGAGTAAAGTTGAAGTGTCATACGCCCATGCAAGTCATCGCCGGAACAATTTTCGGTTTTTGTTCAACTTATTTGCAAATACATTTTATTGTGAATTGGTTTTCGCATGCCGGATAAAAAAGAAATAATAAATCTGCTTGAAGATATTGCAGATATGATGGAATTTAAGGGAGAAAATATATTTAAAGTGAACGCCTACCGCAACGGCGCCAGCTCCATCAGAAAGGCGGGGGAAGACATTGAACAATTAATTAAAGCAAAAAAGCTTGATGAAGTAAAAGGCATCGGCAAAGGACTGCAATCGGTAATCTATGAATACGTTAATACCGGAAAGTCTTTGCTTTATGAAGAACTGAAGAAATCAGTACCTGAAGGCTTTAAAGAACTATTAAAAGTAAGAGGACTCGGTTCAAAGAAGATTAAAATTTTGTTTGACGAACTCGGCATTTCAAACTTAGGTGAGCTTGAATATGCCTGCAAAGAAAACCGGCTTGGACTATTAAAAGGCTTCGGTGAAGCGACCCAGCAAAAAATTCTTAAAGAGATTGAAAAGATTAAGACCTACGGCAAATTTATCTTGCTTAATAAAGCCGGAGAAATTTCCGATGAAATTTTAAAAAGATTGTCGGGCTTAAAGCCTGTTCTTCGAATAGCAGTTTCGGGACAGGAAAGAAGAGGGCTTGAGATAATTTCCGAATTAAGATTTGTCCTTGCAGTTTCGGATAAAAGATTATTTTTAAGTGAATTAAAAAAGATATTTTCGTTTTCTGAATTAACCTCTAATCTATCTGGTAAAGAAAAAGGAAATAAAATCCTTATTTCGAATGGCTTCCAGGTCCCGGTCATCTTTTCAATATTAGAGGAAGAAAATAATTTCTGCAAAGAAATGTTTTTAACAACCGGAAGCGATGAATTTCTTTCCGGCTTGAAAATCGATTCATCTAAAATTACAGGCAAGAATGAAAAAGAAATTTTCGACAGCATAAATTTTCCGTACGTAATTCCTGAAATGAGGGAGAAGGAATATTTTGAAATTCAAAACCGGGTGCTTCACGACAAGAATAAAGAGCTGCTTGAGAATTCCGACTTATCTGTCGACCATTTTAAAGGACTTCTTCACTTCCATACAAATTATTCAGATGCGCAAAACACCTTAACGGAGATGCTTGAAACGGCACAGAAAACCGGGTTTGAATTTGCCGCTGTTTGCGACCACAGTAAATCGGCAGCTTATGCCAACGGGTTAAGTGAAGAAAGAGTTCTTCTTCAAAAAGAAGAAATAAAAAAGCTTAACGCAAAGTTTAAGCTTCAAATCCTCCAGGGAATTGAGTCCGATATTCTTCAAGACGGAAGCCTGGATTATTCAAATGACTTCCTAAAGAATTTCGATTTTGTCGTCGCTTCCGTTCATTCAAGATTTAATATGGAAGAGGAAGAGATGACGAAGAGAATCATCAAAGCAGTTGAGAATCCTTATACTAATTTGCTTGGGCATCCAACCGGAAGACTTCTTCTTTCCCGCGATGCTTATAAGGTAAATATGGAAAAAGTGATAGATGCATGTGCTTCCAATAATGTTGCAATTGAAATCAATGCTAATCCTCACCGGTTGGATTTGGACTGGAGACTGATTTATTTTGCCAGGGGAAAAGGGTGCTTGTTCTCAATAAATCCTGATGCACATTCTGCAGAGGAAATTTCTTATATTAAGTACGGAGTATTAATAGGAAGAAAGGGCGGATTGAAATTTGAAGAGGTAATTAATTGTTTTTCGGTGGAAGATTTCAGAAATTATCTTGGTGATAAACGAAAAGGGAAATCTTTAGGAAGGAGAAGTTAGCTTGATAAAGTTTCAATTACAGGATGAAATTGCAATCTTAACTTTGAACAGACCTGAAAAGAGGAATGCGATTAATCCGGAAATGGCAAAAGAAATTGTATCTAAACTTGATGAGATTAAAAACGATGCCTCGATCAAAATATTAATTATCACAGGAGAGGGAAAAAGCTTCTGCGCCGGCGCCGATCTTGAATACTTGAAATTATTAAAAAATAAAACAGTAAGAGAAAATGAAATTGATACGGAGAATCTTGCAAAGATGTTCTTGTCGATTTATTATTTCCCAAAGCCGGTAATTGCCGCTGTAAACGGCGCTGCAATTGCAGGCGGTTGCGGACTTGCAAGCGCTTGCGATTTTATTGTTGCGGATAAAGTGTATTCCAAATTTGGTTATACCGAAGTAAAGATTGGATTCATTCCCGCTGTAGTCTCAATATTTTTAATAAAAAAAGCGGGAGAGGGAATTACTAAAAAGCTTTTATTAACCGGAGATACAGTCGACGGTCAAAAAGCCTATGAGTACGGGCTTGTTGATTACCTTGCAGATAATGCAATGAAGGAATCAATTAAGCTTGCTAACCGGCTGAAACAAAATTCAAGCTTAAGCATGGAAATGACGAAAGATATGATCCATTTAATTTCAAATTTCAATGTTGCAGAAGCCGTTGATTATTGTATCCGGTTAAATACAATCAGCCGCACTTCTGAAGATTTTATAAAAGGAATAAATAATTTTCTAACAAAATAGAGTGACAAATGCCAAAAGACTTACGAAAATTCATCCGGACAATTCCGGACTTTCCCCAGAAGGGAATTATGTTCAGGGATATTACAACTTTGTTGAAAGACCCTGAAGCAATTAAAGCAGCATTAAAACAACTTTGTAATTTTTCTAAAGATCTTGGAATTTCCAAAGTTGTCGGAATTGAATCGCGGGGATTTATATTCGGCGCGCTGCTCGCCGAAAAACTAAATGCCGGCTTTGTGCCGATTAGAAAACCGGGAAAGCTTCCGGCAGAAAAAGAAAGCGCAACTTACGCGCTTGAATATGGAACCGATACAATTGAAATCCATAAGGATGCAATTAAGCTTGGTGAAAAAGTTTTATTGCACGATGACTTACTTGCTACAGGCGGAACTGCACAGGCAGCGGCTAATCTTATTGAAAAGCTTGGCGGGGAAGTGGTGCAGATTTCCTTTCTAATTGAATTGAAGTTTTTAAAGGGAAGAGAAAAGCTTAAAAAATTTGATGTAAAATCTTTAATTGAATATGAGAGCGAGGAAGATTAATCACGCTCTTTCCAATCTTTAGGTGAAATAACAACTACAAATTCACCTTTTGTTATTTTATTATTTAAGCTATCGAGGATTTGGCGTGGAGTACCGCGCCAAACTTCTTCGAATTTTTTTGTGAGCTCCCGGCAAACTACAATTAATCGTTCCGGCATATATTCAACAAGCTCTTTAATCAGCTTTTCAATCCGGTAAGTAGATTCATAAATAATAATCGTCCTTTCCTCTTCAGATAATCTTGCAAGCATCTTCTGTCTCCCTTTTTTCTGAGGAAGAAATCCTTCAAAGACAAAAGAGTCGGAAGGCAAGCCGCTCATTGATAATGCTGTTATTGCTGCAGTAACTCCCGGAACAGGTGATACTTCAATTCTTTCCTTTATTGCTGCAGATATTAATCTAACTCCCGGATCAGAAATGCCCGGTGTTCCTGCATCTGAAATTAAAGCGCATGATTCTCCGCCGCAGATTCGCTCAAGAATAAATTTGATTTTGGAATTTTCATTTACCGCATTAAGAGAAATTAATTCTTTCTTAATTTCATAATGATTAAGAAGAATAGATGAAACCCGTGTATCCTCACAGGCAATAAAATCAACCTGCTGAAGTGTTTCAACTGCGCGTATGGTGATGTCTTTCAAGTTGCCGATTGGCGTGCTTACGATGTATAATTTACTTTCCAATTCTTTTCCGGGATTAGAAGTATAAAGGTATAGGGTATAATCGCTGCACTTTATAATTTATACCATATTCCATTGTATCATTTAAAACGATAATCCCGCCAAAAGGCGGGATATCGTGCAAGTAGTCAATTAATATTATTTAATTATTTGACGAGAGTAAAATTAATACTTTTTTAATTTTTTGCAAGCCTTCGTCAAGAATTTCTTTTGTAATGTTCAAAGCCGGTCTGAAGCGTATTGACTTTTCACCGCAGCCGAGAATTAATAACTTTTCTTTATAGCATTTGGCTTTGAAATCATCTCGTAGTTCCCGTGAAGGTAAATCGAATGAGCACATCAAGCCTAATCCTCTTGCATTGCTGATTAAGTTAGGGAATTGTTTCTGTAGATCATGCAAATTACCAAGTAAATACTTTCCTTGATTCAGTGAGTTATCAACAAGGTTTTCTTCTTCAATAATTTCCATAATATATTTAGAGCGTACCATGTCTGTTAAATCAGCGCCCCATGTTGAATTTATTCTGCTCGAAACATGGAAACAGTTGTCAGGAACATCATCAATTCTATCGGAGACCATTATACCGCACACCTGTGCTTTCTTTCCGAAAGCGATTATATCCGGCTTAACGAAATAATCGGATGCCCAGAATTTTCCCGTAATGCCAAACCCGCATTGAACTTCATCGAACATCAAGAGAATCTCATTCTCATCGGCTATGTCGCGAAGCTTTTCAAAGAATTCTTTGCGGAAGAAATTATCACCGCCTTCGCCTTGTATAGGCTCAATAATAATTGATGCAATGTCATCCGGGTTATTTTTTATTGCAGAATAGATTTCATCCACCGCCTGCCGTTCAAGCTTAATTATTTCATTAAGATTTTCTTCAAGAGGAAATTTTATTTTCGGATTTATAATCCTTGGAAAATTAAATTTAGGAAAATATTTTATTTTATTCGGCTCGGTATTAGTTAAAGACATAGTATATCCGCTTCTACCGTGGAAAGCCTGCTTGAAGTGGATTACCTGCTGACCTTTTTCTTCCTTATATCCCTTCATAAAATTCTTGCGGACCTTCCAATCGAAAGCAACCTTCAAGCCGTTCTCGACTGCCAGAGTGCCCCCGGAAATAAAGAACAAGTATTTCATATAATCCGGCTTAGCAATGCGGGCAAAGGTATTAACAAACTCCGCCATCTGAACGGTATAAATATCAGAGTAGATC
>JAJYIL010000131.1 GCA_021790055.1 Bacteroidota bacterium | reverse complement strand
TTTACTAGAAAAAATTACCTCGATATCGGAATTGCTGGAAACGACTATCAGAGCAACGCGAAGAATAATAACCGAACTAAGACCTGCAGTGCTTGATGAGCTTGGTCTGCAAACTGCAATCCAATGGCAGGCGCAGGAGTTTGAGAACCGAACTAATATCAGGTGCAAGATTTTAAGACTTCAAAGGGAAATTGAATTAGACCGGGAAAAGTCCACTGCATTATTCCGGATTTTCCAGGAAGCCTTAACCAATGTAGCCAAGCATGCTTCTGCCACAATTGTCAGTATTAGCCTCCGGCTTGAAGATCAAAATCTTATACTTGAAATTTCCGATAACGGAAAAGGGATAGAAGAAAATAAATCAAAAGACCCTACCTCAGCCGGTATTCTTGGAATCAGGGAAAGGGCGCTGGCAATCGGCGGCTATTTCGAATTTAAGTCCGAGAAGGGCAAAGGAACGAAACTAACTTTTATTATTCCGTATGAGAAAAATGAATTATCCAATTGAAATAAAGACCATAGTTGAATTATCGCTATTGCTCTTAGGATTAGTATCTGTTATTTTTTAGTGCTTCTACAGCAGATGTAGAAAAGCTAAAAGCCTGAATTATGATAATCCCTAATGAGGAAGAAATAATTTTATGATAAAAATCTTCATAGCAGACGATCATCCTCTTGTTAGGAAAGGTATTAAGGATATCCTTGAAGAAGAGATTGACTTGAAAGTTATAGGAGACGCCGCATACCCGCATGAAGTTTTGGACGGATTAAAACGGCTTGAGCCTGACGTACTGATTACAGACCTATCTATGCCTGGCAGGAGCGGGCTTGACCTTGTTGCGGATATAAAACAGCTTTTCCCAAAGCTGCCTATTCTTGTTTTAACAATGCACCCGGAAGATAGATTTGCAGTAAGAGCGCTGAAAGCTGGCGCTTACGGTTATCTTACAAAAGATTCAAAACCGGAAGAGTTGATTAAGGCAGTAAGACAGGTAGTGACCGGCAGAAAATATATTACCGCTTCACTAGCCGAAAAGCTCGCAACTGAGATTGATAAAGACATCAGCAAGATGCCGCATGAGCTTCTTTCAGACAGGGAGTTCCAGATAATGAGGCTGATAGCTTCCGGAAAGAAGGTTAGCGAAATAGCCGATAAACTTTCCATCAGCATACGCACGGTAAATACATACCGATCTAGAATCCTTGAAAAGATGAATATGAAAACGAACGCAGAATTAACAATGTACTCGATTGAAAATAATTTGATTGACTGAGACTTGCTCAATCTTTTATATAATTATTAAAGAGGAATTTTCGTCTCTTAATCTTAATCCTGTTCGGATTTAACCGATCAGATTAACAGTTAGATTACTTCAAGAAAAACCGGGCGTAAAACTTTCTATTCGTTTGTTCTTGTTAAAGTAAAATTTCTTATTACTGGATTATTGTCTTTTATAACGACATCAATAGTTTCTGCCTTATAAAAAGGAGACCATACTTTTAGCTGATAATTTCCGGGAGGTAAATTCTTTATTTCATATTCCCCGTTTTTATTTGTTAGTGAGAAATAAGGATTTTGAAGAACGGCAATCCATGCCTGCATATCGGGGTGAACGTCGCAAAGAATAGTTGCAAAGCAATCCGGTTTATTAAATGTATAAGAACGAATTTGTCCTTTCTGCCATGTGCCGAGATTAAAATTTCCCGCACATTTGGATTCTGTAAAAACGTTATGAAGCACATTGTCACTGTTTAGAAAATCTACCGTAGTTCCGGTTAGAACAGGAAGGACTTCCGGAATGAACATCAAGTCTTTCTGATTCATGAGGGCATGCTTCTGCGGAGCTGCGAACGAACTATCAACATGTTCGATGTAAACAAGTACATTTGCATTACTGGGGCTTCCTTCAAGATGAACGTTGCCCTTAATGCTGCCCGCCAGGGTTGTGTGTACTAAAAATAGTAAAACCAGATTAGTTGTGAATGCCGAGATGAGTTTGTATTTCATTATTACTTTTCTTCAACAAAAATGTTTAGGTATATGGGTATAAAGGTATACGGACTAAACGCATTGACTTTATACCCGTATACCTATACACCTCTACCGTACTTTTCTATTGAAGTAAAGATACAACGATTTTACATCCGAAGGCAACAACTTCGGCAAAGATTTTCCTTTTGCATAAGATGTCCTTTCCATCATCGGCAGATGGTTCCATAGGGCGCTGAAGAAGCTATCCTCACCGTAGAATGGTCCTATTTCGTCAATTGCGGGAGCATTAAAGGAATTACCTATGCTGTGGCAGCCAATGCAGCCCTTTTCGGAAATCAGTTTGTTCCCTTCAACAGCACTTCCTTTAATCTGACTTTGATTCTTAAAGTATAAATAAGAAATCAGGTTTGCCATTTCACGGTTTTTAAATTCAGGGTAAGAAATTTTATACTTAGTCATTGCAGTTTCCATACTGGATGCATGGTCCCACATCATTCCCGCAATTTCAGTCACGCTCTTGTTGAAATTGAACTTCGTTAAGTCGGGACCGATATGCTTTTCTTCATGGCAGTAAAAACATTTTTTGCTCTTGAATAATACTTTGCCTTTTAAAGGATTTCCGGGAAGCATAAAAATCTTTTCTTTCTTGCCGTTTGCGCTGACTAACTCGATGTAAGAGGATAAATCCGCAAACTCATTTTTCTTAAACACCGGAACCTTTATGCCGGACTTCATTTGCAACTTCTGCATCTTAGCCGCATGGTTCCACATTACCTGTGCAAGGTAGAGCGGAGAAGCGTAAACTCCCATTTTACTCAAGCTAATTTTTTTAGTATTTGATTTTTCAATTGAATGACAGTCATTGCACTTCATCTTAGAAAATAGCAGCTGCCCGTTCTTAACATTTCCATTTACATCAAGGTACCGCAGAAAGTTTAAAAAATACCTGAGGCTGCGGAAATCTTTTTCATCTATATTTTGCCTGTTGATATTTTTTACATCCATTTGCTTAAGCATTTCCGGAGAATGGTTCCACATTGCGGAAATCAAATCATAACCGTTGCCGAAGAAATTGTTCGTACTGAAATCAGGCGCCGTCTTGCCGCCGCTGCCGTTTATCGAATGGCAGTCGATGCAGCCTTTCTGCTCGAAGACTATTCTGCCGCTCATTGGATTTTGCGGTAAAGCCTGCCCACTGCCATGTTTACTTTGAGGACTCTGGTTAAGAGTATATCCATCCAATAAATAAATTGAAGCAAGGACGATTAAAGTTGATACAAACAAAATGAATTTTGTTTTCATGCTTGTTTCTCCTTTCCGGCATGCCTGTGTAAACCGACATAAACATAGGTTAGTACGCTGGCTAAAATCCAGAATATAGTTACAGCAACAATGCTGATTGCGATGGAAGCAGTCTGATGGTCTTTAACCTGGTAGGATATATGAACCAAATTTATAAAGAGTAGAGTCATACTTACCGGAATTGACCAGAGAACAACAAGCATTAAACGCTGAAAAAATTTTACCGAACGCTCTTCATTATTATTATTATTAACCATGGTTCTATCAAGCCTCTTCAATTACTTTTACATGTTTGGATGTAGGAAGATATTCATTTAATCTTTCCGTTACTTCTCTAACGCTTTCCTTCCTTCCTTCCTTAATCTCCCAAACAGAAATTAAGGGGAAGAGTTTTGAGAATCCCATAAAGCCAAGAATAAATGCTGCAATTCCGGCGGCTAACAGCGAAATCTCCGTAAGCGACGGGACATAAATACCGGTAGGATAAGGAAGCCTTGGATTTGCCAGCGACGGCACAATGATAATTAGTCTTTCCAGCCACATGCCGATAACAACAGCTATTGAGGCTGTCAAAATTCCTCCAATTGTCTTCAGCTTCTTGTTGCTCAAGAAAATTACCGGAATAATAAAATTGCACGCAACCATAAGCCAGAACCAGGGAGCAAAGCTGCCGATAAATTTATAATCGAACACTCTCATCTCTGGCGGCTCGTGTCCGTAAAAGGTAGTTAAGTACTCTGCGAAAGTAAAATAGAACCAGAGAAGAGACATTACCATCAGCAGTGTTCCGAGATACCTGAAATGAATTTCTTTAAGATAATTTTCAAGATGATATGCTTTTCTAAATGCAATCATTACTATTACTAGAGCTGCAATGCCGGAGAAGATAGCGCCTACTACAAAGTAAGGACCGAAGATTGTGCTGTGCCATCCGGGTTGAAGCGTCATTCCGAAAATCCATGAAATAATCGTGTGGACAGAAACCGCAATCGGAATTACCAGAACCATTAAAATATTAATCGCTCTTTCAAGGGCATGCTTCTGCTTTTCGGAACCGTCATAACCCCACGCCAGAACTTTGTATAGCTTGTGGAATTTGCCTCCTCTATCGCGAAGCAATGCAATATCCGGAATTAAGGGAAGATAAAGATAAATGCTCGATGCGGTAAAGTAAGCAGAGACGCTCGTAAAATCCCATAAAAGGGGAGACTGCAGTCTTCCGCGCTCAACAAGGTGAAGTATTCTATCCGGTCTCCCTAAATCTATTACAGGATGAAGACCGCCGATAATCAGAACGATGCCCGTTATAACTTCAGCCATTCTTGTTATCGGTCTTCGCCATTCTGCTTTAGACAGGCGCAGGATTGCAGAGATAAGAGTTCCTGCGTGCGATATGCCGATAAAGAACACGAAGCTGATTATGTAAAATCCCCAGCTAACGGGTTCGTTCATTCCCGTTTCACCGAGCCCGAATACCAACTGGCGAATGTACATGACCAAACCGAAAACGACAATTGCTGCCAGCGCGCAAGCAAGCGCGTAAAATCCTTTGCCGGTCTCGTATATCGGTCTAAATAAAACCTCATCTTCATCGTAATGATGATTGTCCATCTCTAAAGCCTTCTTTTATGGATTAACATTTTGAAATATTTACTCACTCATTGCGCTAAGGTATTGAACCTTAGGCTTTGTGCCAAGCTCTTCCTGCAGTGCAAACCTTCTGTAGTCTTTCATTACTTTTGAGACTTTACTGTTCGGGTCATCCAGGTCGCCGAAGTAAATTGCATCTGCAGAACAAACTTCCGCACATGCAGGCTGATAATCTTTCTCGCGGAGCTTCCGGTGTTCTGCTTTCGCTTGTTCCTTTGCCTTTTGCAGACGGTGAATGCAGAAAGTGCACTTCTCAACAATTCCTTTTGGTCGAACCGAGACATCAGGGTTATAACTTTTTTCAATCTCAACCGGCTGCTCATCTTTAAACCAATTAAATACTTTTGCAGTGTAAGGGCAGTTTGCCATGCAGTACCGGCATCCGATGCACTGCGGATAAATTTGGGCAACAATGCCGTCGTCTCTTTTGTATGTAGCTCTAACCGGGCAAACTTTGATGCACGAAGGCTCATCGCATTGCATACAGCTAACAGGAAGGGTTTCCGGGCGAATATTGGGAAAGTCGCCTTCGTAATTTTTAGTCAGCATATTCATCCAGAACATTGCTCTGCCCATCTCAGCATTTTCTTTTGAAACTATTTGAACGTTATTCTCAAGCTTGCACACAGTAATGCACGCTTCGCACTGTGTGCACTTATTGAGGTCTATTACCATTCCGTATCTTGGCATAAAATCTCCATTAAATGTCTGTTGTTTGTAGTCTGTAGTTTGTTGTTTGTTGTTCGCTGTCAATATGCATCCATGCCTTAATGCAGCCATGCTCATTATTAAATTTGATTTTCATTAAATATCATTCCTACAATTCTGAAATTCAATTAAGTAATTCTTAATTGCGCTCCTTCAATCTCGACTAAAGTTTCTGAGAAAGAAGGTAAGCCGGATGCCGAATCAAATTTGTTCTCGGAGAAATAAAGAGGATTGAATCCGCAAGTGTCTCCAAGAACTGTGTGTCCTAATCCGAATGGAACATCCAGGCTGCCGGGCATTACTGCCGGGTTATAAACTAAAAATGCCGTGAATTTTCCTTTGCCGGTTTTCAGGATTATTTTGCTTCTATCCGATAGCGATAAGCTTCGTGCAGTCTGAGGATGAACCTCTGCCCACAGCTTGTAAAATGCCTGCCGGTTGTTTCCGAACTGCTCTACAAGGACAGGATAGATGCTCATGTTCCCTTTATAGTCTAAATTTCTTTTGAAGATGTTGAGACGCAGCTTCATTTTAGATTTAGTAATGCCGGTAATTAAAAAAGACTTTTCATCGAGTTCTTTCTTAAAATCTATTTTAGGATTGAATCCTTCTTTTGCGGCAAATGGATTCCACCATCCGCCTGCATCCATCAAGCTGTCCCAGTAATCGTCAAAGCTTCCTATATCGTCTGTTGACCAGCCGATTTTCTTCAAGCCTTTTTCAATTACCGTCGGCATATTTTGATCCATCAATATTCCTTCTTCATCGGCATAAATCTTTTTTGCAGTTAGCTTCAAATAACCTTTATAATCTTTATAGGTAAGCTTTGCATCCGGTTTCAATTCTGTCATTAAAGAAATCAGGATGTCGCCGGTGTCCGCAGTTTTGAAGAACGGCTTATCAACAACCGGCTGAAGAACAGTTACTGCCGGCAATCCGATTGAAACATCGGTAAGCAGGTCATGTCTTTCTAAATAACAATGGTCGGGAATTATCAGATGAGCAAACTCCGAAGTCTCATCAACAAAAGAAGAGAAGCTTACTATAAATGGAACGGAGCTTAATTGCTTCTTCAATACTTCGGGATCCGGATTATTGAAAACGAAATTACTCCCTGAAATTATCAACGCCTGTATTCCGTTCGGGCTTGAAAGCGCTTCATTCAAGTTTGCATAGGTAACCGTCTCGCTTTGATTTTCTTTCCCCTTCACTTTGGAAGATAAAGGATTAGCCTTTATTGTTCCGAAACTACCGAAACCTTTAAGTGCGTTCAGTGCAATAATTGCAAAAGCATCTTGAGTTCCGTTGGAGTTATATAAAACGGATTCGTCAAAATATGCTGCCGGTGCCGAAGCCTTCTCAAACTTCTTTCCGGTTTCAATAATCTTATCGGAAGAAATACCTGTCAGCTTCTCAACTTTTTCCGGTACAAAATTTTCGAGAATATAATTCTTAAATTTATCAAAGCCGGTAAAGTTCTTTTCCACAAAATTCTTATCATACTGTTCATCTTTAATCAGAACGTAAGCAATTCCTAAAGCAAAAGTACCAAACTGGTTTGGCTGTAGCGGAATCCAATCATCAAGCATGGAAATACTTGGTGTTAATCTCGGCTGCACCGCTGTTATTCTAAATCCTTTGGCTCTGTACTCATTTATCTTACGGGTAGAATAAAGCGGGCTTTGCGAAATCTCAGTCAACTGCGAGCCGAAGTTCAGAAGGAAGTCGCATTTATCAAAGTCAATGAAGTCCGGCGCCTCACCTGCCGCTTTAATATAGGGAAATGAGCTTGTCTCATTGAACCTGTCTAAAATTAAATTCTTGAAGCCTGTTTCATTGGAGAATATCTTAAACAATTCCGCACGGAGCTTCGATTCGGTTTGTGCGACAACAAAAACTTCATCCTGCTTTTTGCCTGAAATAATTTTCTTCAAATTACTAGAGAGAAGATTAAATGCTTCATTGTATGAAACAGGCTGAAATTTTCCGTTGACTTTTTTCATAGGACCGGTCAGCCTTGAAGGATGATATATATCAGCGACCGAAGCGAGACCGAGCGGACAAATTCCGCCTTTATTTACCGGAGACTTCGGATTACCGAATGCCTGAATCGGAAGACCGTCGATAAGGCGGATTAT
>JAJYIL010000130.1 GCA_021790055.1 Bacteroidota bacterium | reverse complement strand
TTAACGATCCTCTTCAACCGAAAATAACTTATTCGGGAAGAAATTTTCCAAAGACTACATCAGGCGATATTTATAACAATGCGAACTTCTACGTAGTCCGCGGCGGATTTTCGGAAGACAACCCGATGCCGGGAGAATACCCGGGAACATATCATGAACAAAACTCCGATGAATTCGGCTATGCCGATAATTCGCTTATACCGGCTAACGTTCCTGAAAATGCTTCATATAGATATGTAAGCTTCGGTCCGTATGTATTGCTTCCGGGTCAAAAGGTTCATATAGTGTATGCAAACGGTTATACCGGTATTGGCTTTAAGATGGGACAGGAGATAGGAAAAGAATGGCTTAACGGAACTCTTCAGAATCCGCCGAACATGCCGAATCCGAATACCGGGTGGCTGCCGGCTAATTTTCAATTTCCCTCCGGTGCGACTGACATGGACAAGAGAAAGGACAGATGGATCAGCATGGGTATTGACTCTGTTATGCTAAGCGCCTATAGAGCTCAGTGGAATTACGATCATAATTATGATATCCCGCAGGCGCCGCCTCCACCTAATATAGCTACGGTTACCGGTTATGGAGATGGTGTTCAAATAGATTGGAGCGATCCTAATGCAGAGGCAATGCAGAATTTTGCAGGCTATAGAATAATGTCGAGAATATCTAATGCAGATACCGTGTTCTACCAGCCTATTTATGATTCGGACGGCAGTGATAAAGCAGTGACGCATTCCTTCAAATTTAAGAATGTATTATTTGGCGCGCAATATTATTTCTATATCCAGGCTAAGGCAGTAATTGGCGATAACGATCCGAACGCCGACCCAACGACGCGTGGAAAAATAATGTATAGCAGCAGAGTCTTATATCCCGATATAAATTCTGTTCAACCTCCGCATTTTTCACAGAATGATCTATCTAAGATCAGGATTGTTCCAAATCCATATAATATTAAGGATCCGCTTTTGATTACCTACGGGTTTGTGAATCAAAGAAACATTACGTTTTACAATTTACCGCCTGTATGTACAATAAAGATATTTACCGAAAACGGAGATTTAGTTAGAACCATATACCACAATAATCCTCTCGGTACAGGTTCCGAGCCGTGGGATATGCTCACTTCAAGTCAGCAGGTAATTAACAGCGGTGTTTATATTGCGGTATTTACAAAGCCCGATGGTGAGCTTTCTTATCAAAAGTTTGTCGTCGTACGTTAATGAGAAGGAGTGAGAAAATGAAAATAGTATTGAAAATAGTATTAACCGTGTTTGCGGTTTTGATCTTTAGTATAAACGGTTACAGTCAGGTTGGATTAAACAAGCTTGCTCAAAGTACGATGAACTTTCAGTTAGTCAGCATATCTCCAAAGGCAAGCGCAATGGGAGAAGCGTATTATGCAGTTGGTGAAGGCGCTGAAAGTATATTTTACAATCCGGCAGGTTTGGCTAAGATGGATAACACGTTTAACGTTGTACTTGATTATACCCAATGGGTTGCCGATATCAACTACATCGGCGGTGCAGCTTCATGGAATCTTGAGAACTACGGAGTAGTTGGTATAAGCATGGAGTCCGTTAACTACGGCACTATCTACGGTACAAGCCTCGATCCCAACCCGGGCAGCCAGCTTGGCTATATAGATAACGGTACGCTTTCAAACGTCAGCGCTTATTCGGTTGGAATAAGCTATGCCAAAGCAATAAGTGAGGAATTTTCAATCGGAGGTAATGTAAGAATTGCCGGTCAGAATCTTGGTAACAACACTTTTGTTGACGGTACTACAACCAAGAACGATGCTTCAAAACTGGTATTCGATGCCGGGGTTATGTATTATACCGGTTACAAGGATTTCAGGTTTGGAATGGCAATAAGAAATTTTTCTTCTAACATAATAAGAGAAGAAATCTATGAGCAGCTTCCGCTAACCTTTACAATAGGTACTGCGATAGACTTGATGGATTTGATTAATCCTGCACATTCACCAGACAACTCGCTGACATTTGCAGTTGACTTTCTGCATTCAAATAATTATTCGGAAAGATTTAATATTGGCGCCGAATATAAATTCCTTGGAATGATTGCCCTGCGCGGCGGCTACCAGACGAACAGGTCTATCATGTCCTGGTCTGCCGGTGTTGGATTCAATAAGAATATCGGCGGCAACGAAGTGGATGTTAATTATTCATTTTCAAAGATGAACGTCTTTAAGAATGTAAACCGTCTTTCAATTGGATTCGGGTTCTAATATAATAACTGTCCTCATTAAGGGAGGTATTTTATGACAGATAAAAAAACTATAATGACGTTGACTGTGGCTCTGGCTTTATTAGCCGGAGCTGCTTTTGCTCTAAAAGCAGAAGGCAAATTTTACAGCTCTTCAAATCAAATTGAAGTAAAAGAATCTGCTGATACAGTTTGGTCTACCTTAATGACGGACAGCTTTATCGCCCTTCACCCCGAGCATATCAGCTACAGCCAGGCAAAGCCGAAATGGGATTACGAGCAGGGAGTAATGCTTCACGCAATCTGGATGGTCTATCAAAAGACTCACAATAAAAAGTATTTTGATTATGTAAAACACGACCTGGATTATTACTTATCCGGCAATGGTAATATTAAAACATACGACTTCAATAAGTTCCGTCTTGATGATATAACTCCTGGTAGAGCATTGCTCGATCTCTATCAAGCAACTAAAGATCAGAAATATAAATTAGCTGCTGAATTGCTGAGGAAGCAGTTGAGCAAACAGCCGCGAACTCCCGAAGGCGGTTTCTGGCACAAAGAAATTTATCCGGAACAGATGTGGCTCGACGGGCTTTATATGGCTGAGCCTTTCTACTCTTACTACGCAGTTGCATTTCATGAGCCGAAGGATTTTGAAGATATTACAAAGCAGTTCATTCTGATGGCAAAGCACGCAAGAGATCCTAAAACAGGATTATTCTACCATGGCTGGGATTACAGCAAAAAGCAGAAGTGGGCTAATCCGAAAACAGGCAACTCGCCTTCTTTCTGGGGAAGATCTATCGGCTGGTATCTCATGGGATTGGTCGATGTTTTAGATTATCTTCCAAAGAATAATTCTAACAGGCATGAATTGATTTCTATCTTTAATGGTGAATGCAAAGCGCTATTGAAGTTTCAAGATAAAAAAACTCATCTCTGGTACAATGTAATTAATGAGCCAGGCAAGAAAGGAAATTATCTTGAGGCTTCGGCTTCATCAATGTTCATGTATGTATTTGCAAAAGGCGCTATCAAAGGATACCTAAGCAAAAATTATTTTAGTAATGCCGAAGAAATATTTACCGGGTTGAAAAACAACCTGATCAAAAAAGGAAGCGATGGCTATCCGACTTTGATAAACACTTGTGCAGGCGCAGGCTTGGGCGGAATTCCCTATCGCGACGGCACCTTTGAATATTATTCAAGCGTTCCTAAACGTGATGACGATTTCAAGGGCGTCGGTCCTTTCATAATGGGAACAGTTGAACTTGAAAAAGGCTTGCCCAATATAAATTCAAAAGCGGGAAAGCAAAATAAAAAGGTAGTGGGGTTGGATAATTATTTCAACGATGAGCATGAGAAAGGCAAAGATGGTAAAGAGCATCGCTTCCATTATATCTGGGAAGATACTGCAAATTCCGGTTATTCAAAGCTTGGAAAAGTTATAACAAACCTTGGCGCCGAGATTACTGAACTGCACAGCGCACCGGCAAAATCATCTTTGGATAAATTGAGCGTTTATATCATCGTGGACCCAGATACTCCTCAAGAAAGTCCGCATCCCCATTATATTGACGATGCATCAATAAAAAATATTATAAGCTGGGTAAAGTCAGGCGGCGTTCTGGCTCTCTTCGGTAATGACAAGGGCAATTGCGAGTTTAATCATCTGAACAAGCTCGCGGGAAATTTCGGAATTCATTTTAACGAAGACAGCCGGAATGATGTGATCGGGAAAAACTATTATATGGGAGAGTTTGTTAATCTTCCGGACAGCCCAATCTTAAAAAATGTAAAGAAGATTTACATGAAAGAGATATGCACGTTAAAATTATCCGGCAATGCCAAGCCGGTATTAACGGATAATGGAGATATAATAATAGCAAGGTCAAAGGTTGGGAAAGGCTTTGTGTTTGCAGTAGGCGATCCATGGTTCTACAACGAATATATTGACGACCATAAGTTGCCTGCAGACATTGAAAATTACAAGGCGGCGGAAAATTTATTCGGCTGGCTGCTAAACAAGGCAAAGTAAATCAGCATAGCGCAAAGCGCTGAATGTGCAACAATTAAAATTTTGAATCCAGCTTGATCGAATTAAGTAATTCAGTAATTTTGTAATCATAATATCAATCATTTAGAAGAAAAAAAATAGAGGATTTTATTTAGTGCTATGGCGAAGTTAAACGAATATCGATTTTTTGATTCTAACGAAAAAGTTAGAGAGATAGCTTTTGAATTGTATTCCGGTGTAAAAGACCTCCCGATCATCAGCCCGCACGGGCATGTAGATCCGAAGATACTTGCAAACAATACTCCGTTTCCGGATCCTACAGAATTGCTAATTATTCCCGATCATTATATTTTCAGAATGCTGTATTCGCAAGGCATAAAGCTTGAATCGCTCGGCATTCCGACTGTTGACGGAACCGGAGTAGAAAAAGACCATAGAAAAATATGGCAGGTATTCGGAGACAGCTACTATTTATTTGCCGGAACTCCGACCGGCGCCTGGCTTAGTCATGAATTTTCAGTTGTATTCGGAATCGAGGAAAAATTGAATTCGAAGACTGCTATGAAGATCTATGATGCGATGCAGGAAAAATTGCATACGAAGGAGTTTCTTCCGAGAAGTCTTTTTGAGAAATTTAATATCGAAGTTCTAAATACTACTGATGGCGCTGCGGACAGTCTCGAGTATCATAAAAAGATTAGGGAGTCCGGCTGGAATAGAAGGGTGATTCCATGTTTTCGTCCCGATGCGGTTGTTAATATAACTGCAAAAAATTGGAAGAAAGAAATTGAGGCGCTCAGCAAGGCTTCGGGCATCGAAATATCATCTTATAAAAATTATATAAAGGCACTGGAAAACCGCAGACAATATTTCAAATCGATGGGAGCTGTTTCAACCGACCAAGGAATAGTTAGCCCTTATGCTCATCAGCTTAGCGAGAAAGAAGTTAACGGCATTTTCCAAAAAGCCCTGAAGGGAAGTGCAACTGAAGACGATGCTAATCTCTTTACAGCCAACATGCTGATGGAGATGGCAAGGATGAGCATTGAAGACGGGCTTGTAATGCAGATTCATCCCGGGGCGATGAGAAACCATAACAAGATTATTTTTGAAAGATTCGGCGCGGATAAAGGTGCTGACATCCCGCTTCAAACCGAATACACAAAAAACATGCATGAACTGTTAAACAAGTATGGAAACGAACCAAGGTTGACGCTCATTGTCTTTACGCTTGATGAAACAAGTTATGCAAGAGAGCTTGCGCCGCTTGCCGGTCATTACCCGGCGATGAAGCTTGGCCCAGCATGGTGGTTCCATGACAGCATCGAAGGTATGACACGCTTCAGACAAAATGTTACCGAAACTGCCGGCATTTATAACACGGTCGGATTTAATGATGATACAAGAGCGTTCTTATCAATACCTGCAAGGCATGATCTTTCGCGGAGGGTGGATTCAAACTTTCTTGCTGGCTTGGCTGCAAAGAATATCATCGACATAGATGAGGCAAAGGTTATGAGCCGTGCTCTCGCTTATGATTTAGTTAAAAAAGCTTATAAACTTTAATCCAATTTTGTGGAAGGTAAAATGATCTTAGATAGATTTAAACTAAACGGGAAGACGGCGCTGGTTACAGGCTCTAACAAAGGCATCGGTCAAAAATATTCGGTAGCACTCGCCGAAGCGGGCGCGGATATAATTGGAGTTTCCTTTGAAAGCGATTTTAGCGAGACAGAAAAGCTCATTATAAATGCAGGCAGAAAGTTTAAGTATTACGTTAGCGATTTCTCGAAGCGCGAGTCTCTATATGGATTCATTAGCAAAGTTAAGTCGGACTTTCCGGAGATAAATATTTTAGTAAACAATGCCGGAACAATTTTGCGCAAGCCGATTGCCGAGCACCCGGATGAATACTGGGACAAGGTAATTGAAGTTAATCTTTCTTCGCAATTTATTCTTACCCGTGAAATAGGCAAGGACATGGCGGCAAGGGGATATGGTAAGATTGTATTTATCGCTTCGTTGCTTTCATTCCAGGGAGGAATTTTAGTACCGGGATACTCTGCATCCAAAGGCGGCGTAAAGCAATTAACAATGGCTTTTGCAAATGAGTGGGCGTCAAAAGGCGTTACGATAAACGCAATTGCACCAGGATATATTGCTACTGATAATACCAAGGCTCTTAGGGAAGATTCAGTAAGAAGCCAGGCTATACTTGATAGAATTCCTGCGGGACGGTGGGGGACACCTGAAGATTTAATGGGAACGGTTGTTTTCTTATGCTCGGATGCTTCCAGCTATCTTAACGGAAGTGTAGTTACAATAGACGGTGGCTGGATGGGAAGATAGAACATCGGCTAAGCGCAGGCTCCTTAACGCTTGTCAAAACATTTTTGAACGGCAGAGAATTTAATCATATTTTTACAGATAATTATTTTAAGAAATCATTAAAGTAACCAGATTAGGAGTTTAAAGTGGGACGAAGTTCACACATAACTCTGGATGACATTGCCAAACGATTAAACGTTTCCAAGGTTACCGTCTCCAAGGCATTAAGAGGACATCCCGATATATCAAAGGAGACAACCCAGCTTGTCAAGAAGACCGTGCAGGAAATGGGCTATACGCCGAACTATATGGCTCGGAATTTATCTTCACAACATTCAAATACAATCGGTGTGGTTATACCGAAGATTGCTCATTTTTTCTTTAGTTCGCTGATCGAATCGATTTACGACACGGCGTTTCATAACAACTATGAAATTATTCTTACCGTTTCGCAAGAGAATTCCGAAAGGGAGATTAAGCATATAGAGTCGCTGCTGGCAATGCGTGTTGACGGCTTGATTGTATCTATTACACAACAAACACGCGACCACACAATTTTTGAACGAGTAAAGAAACAGGGTATACCTCTAACATTTGTCGATAGAGTCTTTGATATACCCGGCTCGAGTACGATAACAGTTGATGACCGGGGAGGATCTTTTATGGCTATAGAACATGCGATAAATCTCGGTTACAAAAAGATTGCTCACCTTGCAGGCTACCCGGAAATTAATATCGGCTTAAGGAGATACCAGGGATTTGAAGATGCAATGAAACTGCACGGCATACCTGTAAATCCTGATTGGGTAATCTATGGCGGCTTTGGCGAAGAAGCCGGTTACCGTGGCTTTATGCGCCTGTTAAACAGCGGTAACATGCCTGAATTTATTTTTGCTGTTACTTACCCGGTAGCACTTGGTGTTTATGCCGCAGTTGAAGAAGCCGGATTAAAGATTCCGGATGATGTCGATATCATGTGCTTCGGCAACAGCGATGTTAATAGGTTTATTTCGCCTTCGTTAAGCTGCGTCAATCAGCCGACCGACAAGCTTGGAAAGACTGCGGTCGAGCTTACGCTTGACCAAATTAGAAACATTGATATGGTTGAGCCTCAGCATATTGAGATTCCAACTGAACTGATCCTAAGGGAGACCTGCTCAGTTATTTCAAGACGCGCCTGAGAATAATTTAGTCCTTCCTATTCGTTAACGGAATTGTTTCTAAAAGACCATTCCATGGGGTCCAAAACAAAATTTAATTTAAGTAGACGAATTATCTGCAATAAGATGTTTATATGATGCGGGATTTTTCTTAAATTCGTTTCTTAAATTCGTAATATTTGAAACTT
>JAJYIL010000129.1 GCA_021790055.1 Bacteroidota bacterium | reverse complement strand
ATCTGCCATCCTGATGTAAACCGACATTTGTCCGCGGTGATGTATTTGATCAAAGAGCATCATAAGCATGAATTCATCCGCTGCAAACTTTCTACCGGCAAATTCAATCTGCTTATTTAAATCTGTTTCCTGCATTTTCTCAACAGCATTTACTACATTGAAAGATTCCTTTTCAAAATCGGATATCAGTTTTTGTAAGCTATCCGGCTTAGTTAAAAATTTCGATCTGTCTAATTCCTTTCCAAAAATATAAGATTGAATTAGAGCCATTTCGAATACAAATGTAGTTAACAGCTTTCCGGCATTATTTGAACGTTCATGCGCAGTAAAATCAAGTTTATCAGGCGGGAATGCCCGCATTACTTTCAAAGTAGTTGCAAACTCTTTCCTGAATAGTTTCAATAAATTTTCTTTTGAAATCATGATATTCTCCGATAATTAAGTTTTTGTTTAACTGAAGAATTGTTCAAATATTATTTTCCCGCTCTTAACCTGGTAGATGCAAATCTCTTCTATACTTCGATGAGAGCCGTTTTTGAAATCAACATCCATTTTAAGTATTACAGAGAAAAAATTGCCGCTAATTAAAGGTTTGGAAAAACTTATGGAATTAATTTTTTCAATGCTGTCAAGGAAGCGCTGTTCCTTTGCATTCATGTTGGAAGAACCTTGAGTTTTATTTCCGTCTATCTCTATGCTTATGATATTCGCATCGTAAAGTTCATGTTGTGCTTCGAGAAATTTTCCTTTTGCACATAACTCAATTAATCTATTTGCTGTTTCTTTGGTCGACACTCGTTCTACTCCCAAAAGTTTTTATTTAAGATTTAATTAATGAGTCCGCTCTAAAAAGCCCAAAATCGAGTTTTGGGGCTTTGAATTTGAGCAATAATCAAAACATTTTTTCATCAAAAATACCTTTTTAGACTGGACTCATTAATGGTTTAGCAAAATAAATCATATTGGAAAAGATAATTCGTGCTTTATCGCATCGGCTTTAATTTGAAATACGTTTGGTCGAAAAATTCTTAAGTATAGCTTTACCTTTCATTGATGTTTCTGACTTTCTTCTTAACCGAAAAAAATATTTCTGCTAATATTGGAAAAAGTTCGTATAAACTTTATTTTAACTCGTACATAATAATTCTTATTTAGTAAAGGGATACATATATGAACGCGATGCCTTTAATTCTTATCGCCCTTGCCTTCTTCGCAATCGCATATCGATTTTATTACGGTTTTATAGTTGCAAAAGTTGCAGTAATAAATTCTTCCAATGAAACTCCGGCAAAAAGATTATATGACGGACAAAATTATTACCCGATGAACAGATGGGTTTTATTCGGGCATCATTTTGCAGCCATTGCTGGCGCTGGTCCTTTAGTAGGTCCTGTTCTTGCTACACAGTTCGGTTACTTCCCCGGTTTTATGTGGATGTTGTTCGGTGCCGTATTTGCTGGCGCTATGCATGATCTTATTATTTTAGTCGCCTCAATAAGGCATGACGGAAAGTCAATTGTCGAGATTGCCAAATACGAAATCGGTAAGGTAAGCAGTGTTACCACAAGCATCGCTGTGCTTGTAATTTTAATAATTGCCTTAGCCGGTTTAGGATTGGTTGTAGTAAACTCGTTGGCTGAAAGCTCGTGGGGAACATTTACTATCGCTGCTACAATTCCGATTGCAGTTGTTATGGGATTTTGGATGTTTAAAATTCGGAAAGGCAAAATAGTTGAAGCTACCATCTTCGGAGTTGTTCTGCTTTCAGCTGCAGTAATTTTCGGAAAGGATATTCCGGGTTCTCCCTTTGCCGCTTGGTTTACTTTTGATAATCATACATTGACAATTCTCTTAGCTTCCTACGGATTTTTAGCCTCGGTATTACCAGTCTGGGTATTACTTTCTCCAAGAGATTACCTAAGCTCATTTATGAAGATAGGCGTTATTGCTCTACTTGCAGCTGGAATTATTATCGTTGCACCGGATTTGAAAATGCCCGCTTTTACCAGCTTCATTCACGGCGGCGGACCGGTAATTCCCGGGACATTATTTCCATATCTGTTTATAACAATTGCCTGCGGCGCAATATCGGGATTCCATTCTGTGGTTAGCTCCGGTACAACTCCAAAGATGTTGATGAGCGAGTCGCATATAAAATTAATCGCAGTCGGAGCCATGCTTACGGAAGGAATTGTTAGCATCCTTGCTTTAATTGCCGCTTCAAGCTTGTTCCCGTTAGATTATTTTAAGATAAATGTACCGATAGATAAATTTCAAAGCATACTTCCGCAATTACATGCAATGGGATTTAATACTTCCGCGTTAGCCAGCTTATCTGCCGAAGTAGGTGAAAAAATTGCTGGTAGAACCGGCGGTGCAGTCTCACTTGCCGTAGGAATGGCTCAAATTTTTTCTGCAATTCCAGGTATGAAAGGTTTAATGTCATACTGGTACCACTTTGCAATTATGTTTGAGGCTCTCTTTATTCTGACGACAGTTGATGCCGGGACAAGAATAGCAAGATTTGTCTTGCAGGAATCGCTTGGAAAATTTTATAAGCCATTTGCAAGAACCGACTGGCTGCCTGGTAATATTATAGCAAGTTTGATTGTCGTCTTTGCGTGGGGATATTTTATTTATACGGGTTCCATATCTACAATCTGGCCGATGTTCGGTACAGCAAACCAGCTGCTGGCTGGAATAGCACTCGTAATCGGTACTTCCTATTTAATAAATAATGGTAAAGCAAGGTATTCATGGGTTACTATTATACCAATGATTTTTGTCCTAGGTACAACTTTAACCGCCGGATTCGAAAACGTAATTAATATATATTATCCTCAAGTACTAAAACCGGAATTAATGTTACAGGGAATAATAAATCTTTTAGTTACGATACTGATAATGACTTGTGCAGTTACAATACTAATAACTGCTGTTCGTAAATGGGCAATGGCTATTAAAGAGCTTGAACTGGCTGTGTGAATTTCTCTAACGATTTTTTTTAGATAAAAAAAGTCCCGCACACAGCGGGACTAGTTTTTAGGGAGAGAATTAACTCGTCGTATCAGTCATCGTTTCAACCATGATTCACATCCTTATGTCCATCTTCATGATCATCTTCAAACCCCTCCCTAAAAGAATGCTTTATTTGCATGTCTATCATTTCTCTATTTGCCTGGTCTACCGGGTTTAACGTCTGTCCGCTTACCATAAACCATGAATTCGGATCTACCGTAAGCGTAACATTAACAAAGCCCGTTTTAGTAACCACTACCGGTTGAGTAAAGAATACATTTTCATGTGCGGACACTCTTGATTTATAAACAAACGGAACATTGTTATAAAAACCGGTAACTACAACCGAATATGTATCCATTCCATTTACTGTGTCGATAAATGCCGAATCAGGTACTGCTTCACCTTCCTCCAGTCTGTGGATGTCAAACTTTGCGCCGACATAAGTTCCCGGAGGAACATTGTTGACTGTTATAGGGTTAACAGTTCCTGATAAGCTTAATGAAACTACGAAAGGTCCCATCTTTAATTCCATTTCATTGTTTTCATCATCTCTACAAACAATTGCTGAATCGCTTAATCCAACGGAATCAGAAGCAGGTATTCCTTTAAGCCTTAAATTCTTAAATAATATTTTTGCCGATGTAATCACCAAGCTGTCGGTAGAAGTCTTTGCCATTGAATTGTTCGATTGAAGGCTCATTTGAAAATTACCTGACTGAGGTGCAACTCCGCTTGCACAACCGTTAAATAAAATAAGAAGCACTGCTACAACTGCAGTCAACAGAAAAGCAAATATTATTTTTAATGAATTCATATTGCAAACCATCTTAAGTTAAAATTCTCTTTTGCTCTTGATAAAACAAAAGACGCATAAAAATATTACACATATCCTGTGCCACTTGAATTTATTAGTTGGGCTTAGTATGAATTTGATTTACAAGTGATAATTAAAGCCTTATTGTTTTAATCTATTTGAATGGCGAAATAATTTTACTCCGGTAGGAAATATTTTCATATAAGAAGAAACTAGAATAAGCTGGACATGGCGGAATCCAAATAATTTCTGAATTTAGAAATCAGAGGTTAGCAATCGGATACCGACCTATAACTTCAGAAATCTTATCTCTTTTCCA
This sequence comes from Bacteroidota bacterium, assembly GCA_021790055.1. Taxonomy (GTDB): domain Bacteria; phylum Bacteroidota; class Ignavibacteria; order Ignavibacteriales; family Ignavibacteriaceae; genus FEN-1297. Next base: position 3,791 of record JAJYIL010000129.1, on the reverse strand, counting down.
TTAAGAGAAAGATTCTATGAAGGATAAAATAAGTACATATACATCGTGAATATCTATTCAACGTTATCAAGTATCTTCAGAAATTCCCCGGCATTAACATAGCCGGTTATTCTCTTTACTTCTTTCCCCCGTGAATTGACAATTAAGACTGTTGGTACGCCAACAATGTCGTATTTATTTCTCAGCGCTTCTACTTCGGGTGAGAGAGATTTTGTCATGTTGGCTTTAAATGTTAAAAAATCTTCTGCAGTCTCTATCACTTTTGGGTCTCTGAAAGTAGATGCGTCAAGTTCTTTGCAAGGGATGCACCAATCAGCATAAAAATCAATTATCATTCCCTTGCTGCTGCTTAGGCTGGCAATGGATGTATTTGCTGTGTATGGCTTCCAATTAATTTCGGCTTTTGGAGACGGAATTAAAGTATAAGCTGCTACTACAAGAATGATGATTGAAAACGCAATCTTGAAAATCCTGAACCCTTTTATTTTATTGCCATACTTTTCAAATATTAAAAGATAGAGCCCGGTAATTATCATAAATGCCGGCAGTAGATAACCGGAAAAGCTTTTCGGCAAAAGAGGCAGCAAGAAATATATTGCCATCCCTAAAAGTATAAATCCGAAGATATGCTTTACAGCTTCCATCCATTCGCCCGACTTAGGCAGCTTTTTTATCTTACCTGAAAATACTGCAAGCACTAAATACGGCAAACCTAATCCGAGCGCTAAAACAAAGAACATTAAGAATCCATAATAAGGGTCGGCTTTAGCAGCAACAAAGGTAACCAAGCCCAAAACAAAAGGACCAATACATGGTGCGGCAACAATTCCCATTGTTAATCCCATAAAGAAGGCGCCGTAATAACCGCTCTTTGCGCCGCCGGCTTTTGCTACAATAGAATTCGGAAGCTGGAATTCGTACACGCCGAACATACTTAATGAAAGCACGACGAACACGAGCGCAATAAAAATAATTACAAATGTATTTTGAAGCAGCGAGCCGAATACAGCGCCGCTTAATGCAGTAACTACCCCAATAACCGAATAAGTAAGAGCCATGCCGATGACAAAAAATATCCCCATCAAAAAAAGCTTTTTGGTGCTGCCTTCGCTTTGCCCCCCAAAGAAGCCGATGGTAATCGGGATTAAAGGATAAACACACGGCGTAAGATTTAGCGCAAGCCCTCCAAGGAATACGAATATCAAGCTCAGTAAAAATCCGCTATGCTCTAAAAATGAAGTAATAGAGTTGTCGTTCCCGGCATCGGAAACTTTAGGAGAAGTGCTTTCGAATGCAATATACTTAAATATATCCTGGTTTATTTCAGCAATTGATGCTGTCTTCGGAACTACTTCAACTTCAAGAGTATCTTTTGCAATAGTTGGTGCAAGACAGGTCTGGTTGTTGCAAGACTGATATTCTAATTCAACCGGCAGAAGATATTTTCCCGGGGTTAAGTCTTTCGGTACTTCAACAATTCCACCGAAATAAGCCTTCCCTTCCCAAACAGAAAGCGGTTTATCCGAAAAACTCAGATTTACATCCTGAGCCTTTGGATAGATAATTTTAGAGATAGTAAATCCGACGGGTGAATCAATAATTAGTTTAGAAGGGATAAGAAAATCTTCGTGCGGCTTGTTTGAGTTTATGTGCCAGCCGTTGTCAATATCTGCTTCAACCGCAAGTTTAAATTCACTTCCGGCATAAACCTTGTTGAAAGAATTGTAGGCTTTTAACTCAACAACATTCTTTCCAAATTGTGCAAAGGCTGACTGGAAGTTTATTCCACTAAAAATCAGAATTGTTGCAAATATTAATTTCTTAAACATCATATTATTTCATATTATTTAATTTAATCCGATATTACTTCAAGAACTCTATCTGTTCAATATTAATTATGCTGGCATGCAAACGTGTGTTTTCACTTCCTCCATCCTTGAACGATGGGATATCTTCGCCCATAACCAAATGCTTTCTTTGATACCCTCAATGCCGGTGCCGCCTGTTTGCGCTTAAATTCATTTATATCGACCATGCGAAGAACTTTCTTTACTACAATTTCATCCCCGATAATTTTTGAAATTTCAAATATCTCTTTATTTTCTTCCAGGTACATTCTTAAAATTTTGTCAAGCAGTTCATATTCAGGTAGGGTATCCTGGTCCTTCTGTCCGTGTCTTAATTCAGCCGAGGGAGCCTTGACTATAATTTCCTTCGGAATTATTTCTTTGTCTTTGTTTATAAAATTCGCAATTCTATAAACGTCCGTCTTATAAACATCAGCAATAACAGCCAAACCTCCGCTCATGTCGCCGTACAAAGTACAGTAGCCTGCTGCCATCTCAGACTTGTTCCCGGTCGTAAGCAAAAGGTAATTGTGCTTGTTCGACAGCGCCATTAAATAAATACCGCGTATTCTTGCCTGTATGTTTTCTTCAGCCGTATCCGGCTTTTTACCGTTAAAAGAACCATTCAGAACTTCAATGGTCTTATCAACCACAGGCTGAATAGAAATTGTTTCATATGAGATGCCGAGATTCGAAATAAGTTTCCTTGAATCAACTATGCTTCCTTCGCTTGAAAATTCCGATGGCATTAATACCGCATGGACACTTTCTTTTCCCATCGCTTGGACGGCAATGTAAGTAACAAGCGCCGAATCAATTCCCCCGCTTAATCCGACAAGGACTTTTTTGAATCCAAGCTTGCTGCAGTATTCTTGCAGCCCGTAAACCAAAGCCTCAAGTGTTTCTTCCTCAAAGCTTTTTTCCGATTGATGAATCGGTAGGTATGTCACTTTCGTATCGAAGACAAAATAATCTTCTTCATACGACTTTCCAAGTAGTACAAGGTTACCGGTACCATCAAAGCACATACTTGCGCCGTCGAAGATCAAATCCGTCTGTGCCCCAACACTGCAGACATAAGCCAATGATACCTCGTCCATCTTTGTTAATACCGAAAGCATCTCCTGCCTGTCTTTTCTGTGTCCGTAATGATAAGGGCTGGCAGAAATGTTAATTAAGACGCTCGCGCCTTTTTCAATCAGCTTCTTCACCGGGTCAACGCTGTATCTTCGCTTGTACCAGTAATCGGCATCGTTCCAGATGTCTTCGCATATTGATATTCCCAACTTTTCATTCCTGAACTCAAATACATCTACATCCTTAGCCGCATCAAAATATCTCATCTCATCAAAGACGTCGTAGTTGGGAATAAGCGTTTTATGCTGAACGAATTGCATTTTACCATCGAAGCAAAGCAGCGCCGAGTTGTGGACATCAGTACCAATTAAATCATCACCTTCTGTTATTGTACCGAAGATAAGCCCTGTCTTACCGGTAATATCCGCAATTTCTTTTGAAGCTATAATCGCAGCTTGTCTAAATTCTTGCTTCTCAACTAAATCCTGGGGAGGATATCCAACAAGAGAAAGCTCGGGAAAAATTACAAGATCAACACCGTCGGCAGAGCCTTGCTTATATCCGGCAATGATTTTCTTCTTATTGTTTTCTATGTCGCCTATAATTGTATCTATCTGGCAAAGAGCTATCTTCATAATAATTAAATTATTTTTCTCAAAAATATGAAAGCCATTAAGATTTTACAATTTAAAAAAGCTTGCTGATGCTGCTGTCACGGTAAGCCGGACATTTAGCTTTTTTAATTAGTTGGTGATAACTTTGTGAATAGAAATCTGAGGTCAAGTTATGAGGAACTTATTATTATTTTCTTTCTTAATATTTCTAACTGCGGAACTCTTTCCGCAGGATACTCTTTTAATTAATGCA
>JAJYIL010000128.1 GCA_021790055.1 Bacteroidota bacterium | reverse complement strand
TTTAATTTTTGTTTCAGGGATAGATTTTATTCACGCCATAACTTACAAGGGCATAGGTATTATTCCGGGGCAATCTTCAAACATACCTACACAGTTGTGGATTGCAGCGCGGTATATGCAAGGCTTAACTTTTTTGTCAGCACCTCTGCTTATAAATAAGCAAATCAAAATACCATACTTGATAACGATATATGTTACAGTTACGACTATTATTTTTGCGTCAATCTTTTATTGGAAGATATTTCCCGACTGCTATATTGAAGGGATTGGCTTAACTCATTTCAAAATAATAAGTGAATATGTTATCTCGGCAGCGTTGCTTACATCGATTGGACTTCTATATAAGAAGCGTCTTTTTTTCGAGAGCTACCTTTTCAATCTTATCGTTGCGGCAATAGCTGTTAACATTGCCTCCGAAATAAGCTTTATGTATTATGAAAATGTCTATGGTCTGCCAAACCTTATCGGTCATTTGCTTAAAATAGTATCATTCTATTTGCTATATAAAGCGATAATTGTATCTGGGCTTAAAGATCCGTTCAACGTATTGTTTGGTAAGTTGAAGCAGAAAGAGGAAGCGCTTCAGTTAACCCGCTTTTCCGTCGACCATGCGGAAGACTTGATTTTCTGGATAAAGCTTGACGGAATAATTGTTGACGTAAATGGAACAGTTTGTCTTAAGCTTGGATATTCTAAAGAACAAATGATAGGGAAGCCTTTTAATCAAGTGTGCCCGGATTTTGATTTACAGGCTTATATTGCAAACTATTTGCCCGAGACCTTTACAATCGAGCGGCAGCTATTTAACTTTGACGGGAATAAATTAGACGTCGAAATAAAGCTTAATTTCATAGAATTTGCCGGTAGAGAATATTATTGTGCTTTTGCCAGAGATATAACAGAGAGGAAACAATCCGGAGAGCAGCTTGAAAACTCGCTTAAGGAGAAAGTTGTTCTGCTTAAAGAAATACATCACAGGGTAAAGAATAATTTGCAGGTAATCTCAAGCCTATTTAATCTTCAATCGTCTTATATTAAAGATGATAGGGCGAGGGAGATATTTATTGAAAGCCAGAACCGAATTAAGTCGATGGCGCTCGTTCATGAAAAATTATATTTATCGAAAAACTTATCGCATATAAATTTCCCCGATTATGTTCGCGAGTTGATTGTAAATCTGTTCAGCTCATATAAGTTCAATTCAAATAGAATTGATTTGTGCATTGATATTGAAGATATCGAAATGACAGTGGACTTGGCAGTGAACATGGGCTTAATAATAAACGAGCTTGTTTCAAATTCTCTTAAGTACGCTTTCAAAATAGAATGTGAAAATAGAGTTAATAAAGGCTCGCTTCAAGTTTCTTTAAAAACAAAAGCTAGCGGTAAAGTGACTTTAACTGTAAAAGATAACGGGAGCGGCTTTCCGGAAAATCTTGACTTTAGAAAAACGGAGACTCTCGGAATGCAGCTCGTTGTTTCTCTTGTCAACCAATTAAAAGGTGAAATTGAATTGAAGAGAAACGGAGGCACTGAATTCTCCGTTCAATATCCAAAATAAAATAAAATAAATATCTATTTTTAGCTGTATATATTTTAAATTGCATTAAGCTAAAATATGTTAAATTAATAAACTTGAAGTATTATAGATGAGTAATAAAAATTCTACTTCCGTATGGCTTCATCATCTCCAGGAAGAAATTGACGCGGCATTTCTTTATAGGGTTCTTGCCGGCTTAATTAGCGATGAGAATAAAAAGGATACTTACCTAAAATTAGCATCGGTTGAAGATAAGCATATTACAGCCTGGAGCGAGCTTATAAAAAAGAATAACATCCCTTTGAAAGAGGGGAAGCCTTCAATTCAAGCACACATAATGGCTTGGACTTCAAAGAAATTCGGTACATGGATTCTATCCAGAGCTTTAATGAGTGAAGAATCAACCGAAGTAAAATCTTATTTAGGCTTGTACAGGGAAAGCAACGACGAACCCACTAGGAATATTGCACTAAGGTTAGCTAAAGATTCCGCCGAACATGCCGGCAAGCTAATGACGCTTAAAGGAACAAGCGAAGAACCCTGGCATAAGTCGGAATCAGGCGGGCTACTTCGGAATGTTGTCTACGGGTTCAATGACGGCTTAACGGCGAATTTCGGTTTAATAGCCGGGGTAATCGGGGCAAGTGTAGCTCCACATGTAATTTTAATTTCAGGAATATCAGGAATGATAGCGGACTCTCTTTCGATGGGTTCTTCAGGCTATCTTGCTGCTGTAAGTGAAAAGGAAGTCTACGATCACGAAAGGCAGATGGAAAGTGAAGAAATCCTTTTGATGCCTGAGTTGGAGACTGAAGAATTAGCATTAATTTACGAATCTAAAGGAATGTCACCGGAAGAAGCCAATGCACTTGCAGTTGAAGTAATGAAAAATCCCGAGCAGGCGTTAGAAGAGAAAGCAAGAGAAGAGCTTGGTATAGGAGAACAAAATGTAAATCCGTTAAAAGAAGGATGGATAACAGGATTGGCAACAGCGATAGGCGCTATAATTCCCGTAGCTCCGTTTTTCTTTTTAAACGGAATGCCGGCTATCTGGACTGCATTTATTATTGCCATGCTTGCGCACTTCGGCGTAGGCGCTGCACGTAGCTTCTTTACGGGTAGAGGAGTTTTCAGGAGCGGCTTTGATATGTTTGTTGTCGGTTTCGGAATTGCCGCTATCGGATATATCATTGGTGAGTTAATTTCAAAGTTGTTATAAGCTTTGCTCTCGATATTTCTAAATACTGAGACAAGAATTTGAATTGGAAATTGAATATTGAGCATTGAGAGTAGATGAAAACTTCCAATATTCAATATTCAATTTACTGAAATGATTTTAAAATTAAATTTAGATAGATATCTACCCGACGTTTACAGTCAAGAGGCTGCCGCTAAACTGCGCTTGATATTTTTGAAGAGGTGAAGGCGCCGGTCCGGATACTACATTTCCATTGACATCATATCTTGAGCCGTGGCAAGGGCAAACAAATTGATAGCTGCCGTAATCATAATTTGAAATTAAACAACCCTGATGTGTACAGATTGGGGATAATGCGTTGAAAGTATTTACGGAGGGATGGTCGACAAGCAATTGCCCATTTTGATAATTGAGCATAACGGCGGTACCGGCTTTAGATATTGGCGAGGATGAATCAACTGTAAGCTTAACGATTCCGTTTGAATATGTATCGTTTACATTAGGTAAAGATGAGCTGTCCGATGTAGGATTAGTGATATTATTGTTGCAGCCTTCCAATATTGAGCTTGCGATTGCAGGTACTGCAAGCACTATTGCACTTTGTCCTGTTTTTTTTAAAAAATCCCTCCGGTTAATCTTCATGTTGTTTCCTTAAATTATTTTAAAATAAAAAAAGCAGCAGCATAATTAATTATTAAAGACTAATCAATATCAATTTGATGAAAAGTCTTTAAAAATCTTCTATACGCACTGCCTTGAAATTTGTTGAGTAAATATTTATTTAGGATAAATTACTTTCAAGACGATGTAGGCACATAATGATCTTTAACACAATGAAATTATTCGCTAAATTAATTGCATCAAGTTATAGAGAAATTGAAAAAATAAATCAGGGCGAAAGTTGGAGGTTGTATTCTTATCTCAGAGCTCAAGCTTCTGAAATCTTTTTTGATACCGGCTAGTTCGGATTATGATATACTTGACGGCTAAGACTTTCTTATTCATTTTGAATTTTATAATTTAGCGTGTCGAAATTATATAATATAACCGGATGTTTACACTTACAAATATTTAGGAGAAAAGATGGCTCTTTTGCCTATAAATCTAATCGGCGATAAAATACTGCGGAAGAAAGCTGTTCAATTAAAAGAAGCTGATATGAAAACAATTGAATTAATCCGCGATATGTTTGAGACTATGCACAATGCAAACGGAGTTGGGCTGGCTGCCAACCAGGTCGGGTCGGACAAGTCTATTTTCATAGTCGATCTATCGAAGGTTGAAGGACATGAAAAGGATAAGCCGCTGGTTTTTATCAATCCTAAAATTATTTTTAGATCGGAAGAAAAGGTTAATATGGAAGAGGGTTGTCTAAGCATTCCGGATATTAGAGCAGAGATTGATAGACCTGCAAGTATAACAATTTCATTTAAAGATACTGATTTTGTCGACTGCAAGATAGATGCTGAAAAGTATTTAGCAAGAGTTGTTCAGCATGAATATGATCATCTACAGGGTATTCTTTTTACGGACTTAATTGGATCCGAATTGAAGAAAAAAGTCAATAAAGATATTATCAAAATAAAAAAGAGAAAAATCCAATTTCAATACCCGGTTACCGAAGACGCAGATTATCAGCTTGTGTAAAACGGAACAACCGACATGAAAATAGTTTTTATGGGAACTCCGGATTTCGCAGTTCCTGCACTTAAAGCTTTAATGGAAAGCAAGCATAATGTTGCGGCTGTTGTTACCGGACAGGATAAAGAAAGAGGCAGGGGACGAAAAGTTTCTTTTACTTCCGTTAAAGAATTTGCGCTTGAAAATAACCTTCACATACTTCAACCTAATAATATAAAGGACTCCGGTCTCATTTCCGAATTGAAAATACTCGATGCGGATTTATTCATTATTGTCGCGTTTAGGATTTTACCAAGGGAAGTATTTACAATTCCGAAGAAGGGTTCATTTAATCTTCATGGTTCATTGCTTCCCAAATACCGCGGCGCTGCCCCCATCCAATGGGCTTTGATTAACGGCGAAACCGAGACGGGCTTAACCACGTTTATGCTGGAAGATAAAGTTGATACCGGTAACATTCTCCTTCAAGAAAGAATAAGAATTGAAGAGGAAGATGACTTTGGAACCTTGCACGATAAAATGAGTTTGTTAGGTGCAGATTTAGTTATGAGGACTTTAACTCTTATAGAAAGCAGTAATTATGTCCTGAAGAAACAAGATAACTTGCTTTCATCCGCTGCGCCAAAAATTACAAAAGAAGTATGTGAGATTGATTGGAACAAGCCGGCAATAAGCATCCACAATTTGATACGCGGTCTTTCACCTCAACCCGGTGCTTTTTTCAAGCATAAAGATAAGATAATAAAAGTCTTTAAAACGAAAATTCTGGACGAGAATAATTTGCAACCGGGCGAGTTTTATCAAGGTAAAAATACACTATCAATCGGCACAGGCAGCCATAACCTTGAGATAATTGAATTACAGCAGGAAGGCAAGCGTCGGATAAAGGCAGAAGAATTTTTAAGAGGTTTTACCTTTACATCATGAATTACAAAAACAATATTCTTGAGACTATCGGTAACACACCGCTTATAAAGCTCAATAAGCTAAACAAAGGCTTAAAGCCGCAAATTTTTGCAAAGCTTGAATCTGCAAATCCGGGCAGCAGTGTGAAAGATAGAATAGGGCTTTCGATGCTTGAAGAAGCAGAACGGAACGGAAAGATAAAACCCGGCGGAACAGTTATTGAAGCTACAAGCGGCAATACAGGAATCGGACTTGCCTTGGCATGTGCAGTTAAAGGATATAAATCTATTTTTGTTGTTACGGATAAGGTAAGCAACGAAAAGATAAATTATCTTAAAGCTTTGGGTGGGGATGTCATTGTAGTATCAAATGCCGTAAAGCATGATCATCCTGATTACTATATTACTGTAGCGAAAAAAATAAACCTGGAAACTCCAAATTCGATCTTCATGTATCAGTATTCTAATCCGGCTAATCCGGAAATTCACTATCGAACAACCGGTCCGGAAATCTGGGAACAGACAGACGGAAAGATAACTCACTTTGTAGCTGGCATTGGAACCGGAGGTACTATTAGTGGAGTGGGGAGATACTTGAAAGAAAAAAACAAAAATATCCAGGTTATCGGCGCTGATCCGTTCGGCTCAATCTTCAAAGATTACAAGGAGAAAAAGGAGATGACTCAAGGCGCACCTTATTTAGTGGAAGGTATCGGTCAGGATTGTTTGCCGAAGAATGTTCATTTCCAGTACATCGACAGGATATTTAACATAAGCGATATGGACTCGTTTAACTATGCAAGGATGTTATCCCGCGAGGAAGGAATTTTTTGCGGTGGCAGTACCGGTACAATTTTGGGCATCACTCTTATGGTAGCCAAAGATTTGAATGAAGACGCCGTTATAGTTTTTATAGTTTGCGATACCGGGGAAAGATATCTTTCCAAATTTCACAGTGATGAATGGCTTAGGGAAAAGAGACTTTTGCCAAACGAAATCAGAACATTGAAGGATATACTAACTGCAAGGCGAGAAGATAATCCTAAGGAGCTTGTCTATTTAAGTTCCAAAGATAAGGTTAAATCTGCAGTGGAGGTTTTAAATAGTAAAGGCTTTTCACAAATCCCGGTTATTGATAATGGTGAGTCCGTAGGAAGCATAAGAGAATCAAGGTTAACCTGGCGATTACTTGAAGATGCAAATCTGCTTGAAGCGGAAATTGGAAAAGTAATGGAGCCAGGCTTTCCGACACTGGATGAGAGAACGGAACTCAACAATGTAAAAAAATATTTAAGCGATTCACCCGCCGTCCTAGTAACATGTTACGGCAGGATAGTTGATATTATTACAAGGTACGATATTCTTGAGTATGCTAATTTTTAATTAATAAAGGATTAGTTCGATGGGTTTTTCAACTGATGCGATTCATGCAGGGCAGCACCCGGATGAAGTTACCGGTGCTGTTATTACTCCGATATATCAAACCTCTACTTATGCGCAGCAAGAATTAGGCAGAAACAAAGGATATGAATATGGGAGAACTCATAATCTAACACGGCAGTGTTTAGAAGCTAACATAGCCGCACTTGAGAAAGGGAAATACGGAGTTGCATTCAGCAGCGGTTTGGCGGCTACACATGCATTAATGAGTTTGGTTAAAGCCGGTGATCATGTTATTGTAACGAATAATGTCTATGGCGGTACTTTCAGACTGTTTGAATTAATAATGAAAGATTATGGGCTGGATTTTTCATGGGTTGACACTACCGATTTGAGAAATATTAAGAATGCGATTAAGCAAAATACAAAATTGGTGTATCTTGAAACCCCGACAAATCCTATGCTGTACCTTACAGACCTGGAAGGCGCTGCGAGAATTTGCAGAGAAAATAATCTCATAAGCATAGTCGATAATACTTTTATGAGTCCGTATTTCCAGAACCCTCTTAGCTCCGGGTGCGATATAGCTATACATAGTTCGACAAAATATATTAACGGTCATAGCGATGTAATCGGCGGAATTATAGTAACGAATAATGAAAAAGTTCATGAAAGAATACGCTACGTTCAAAATGCAATCGGCGCAGTACCTTCGCCATTTGACTGCTGGCTTATCTTGCGATCAACAAAAACATTAGCGGTTAGGATGGAACGGCATAATCAAAACGCAATTAAGTTTGCAGGGTATTTGATAAAATCAGGGATGGCTGCTAAAGTATATTATCCGGGCTTGCCAGATCATCCGCAGCATGAGCTTGCAAAAAAACAAATGCGTGGATTTGGCGGAATGATCTCAGCTGATTTTGAAGATGTGGAGCGGGCAAAAATGCTCTTAAAAAATGTTAGAGTATTTACATTGGGTGAAAGCCTTGGCGGGGTTGAAAGCTTGATAAGCCACCCTGCAAGCATGACACATGCGTCAGTCCCGAAGGAAGAAAGAGAAAAAATGGGATTGACGGACAGCCTGGTGCGTTTTTCTATAGGTCTGGAAGATATTGAGGATTTGATTGAAGACGTCCACTCTGCCATGAAGTAAAATTTATTCTCTCGTTATCTATTCATAAAAAATCTCTATAAATTAAATCAGAAATATTTTAATAATTTTTACGGAGCTATTATGAACGATAAAGATAAAAATTTGCGAAACTTCAATTCCGTTGACGACACTAAATACTCAATGGA
>JAJYIL010000127.1 GCA_021790055.1 Bacteroidota bacterium | reverse complement strand
ATTATCTATATTTTTAAAGAATGAAGACAACGAAATAAGCCCGATCTCATTTCCGTAAAACTGCAAATTGACTTCATAGTTCCAGGCACTTCCGTTCTTCAGATCGGTATTGCCTACTTTCAGCATCGGCTGGGAAACATACGATGCAACTCCAATCATAAGATATGTAGGCAGCCTGTAATTAAAATCGGGTCGTGTTATACCGCGATACGCAGCAAGTCGAACATTCATAAAATTTGTAGGATGAAGAATCATCTGAACATTTGGGAGGACAATAGCTTCAGTATGCCTTGCAGATGTATCGCTAAAGATTGAATATATTGAAAGAGGCTGATCAGTATAATAAGCTGAATATTTGTCATTGTCAGCCTCAACTCTAACACCGGTAATTAAGGTTGCAAAAGTACCTAAGTTCAGGGTGTTCATCAGATACCCGGCACTCACACTTTCCAGGGCATTATAATCTGTTCCATCCTCGGCAGTTCCGTCTGAATATTCATGAGCCTTGGAATTTGGATCAATACCATTGACACTGATATCATACCAATTCCTAATTAAATTAGGATCGATAAGAGGATTCAGCGAATACAAGCCGTAAATATTTCTTGTGGAGTTTTCGATAAAATTTGTCATGAGTACAAGCCCGCCGGCTCTTTTTAGATTTGCAAATCCATAAGCAGCCCAATCCTTCGGTACGATGGTGCCGTTGGGCATTTGCATCGAGCTCATTACCTGGGTTCCGTTATAATACGGTGAGAACACATAGTTACTTTTCCTTCGATGATAATGATCGTTGTATTTACCGCCGAACTTAAATTCTCCGCTTAAACCAGATAGAGTGTATTCTCTCTTGATATCGACGCTTACTGTTCTCTGGAAATCAAGGTTGTTACTTGTTCTAATATTGCCATAGGTAAGATAGGAGTAGCTGAAATTGTCGACTGCATACGGAATCAGTGCTTGATAAGGACCATTCCTCAAGGATGTGGGTATTGTCTTCATTCCAGAAAGCACAGTTCCGTTAGAATCAATTGTTGACGGCTCTTCGAAGGTCAGGTTGTAATTGTATGGTTCATCTGTAGTTGATTGAGTAAAGGACAGGTTCCAATCTATTTGCCAGCCGGCAAGGTAATTTTGACCTTGAAGCGCAGATGAAATAATATCCGTATTGATATTTTGCCCAGTAAAATTGTAATCTGGAGTTGCCCACTCTACGGGATAGTCACGACCGATCGTCGATAGCTGTCTTTCTGTCCTATCAAAATCTCCGTCGAATTTTATAACACCGCCATCCGGTGTTGCATAATCAAGAAGCAAACGCGCACCTTTTCTTTTCCGTGTTTCAGGTGTATAATTTATAGTGAAATCACTGATTGACCACCGGGTATTGTTCAGTAGTGTTTGGTCATATGCAACATTATAATTTTCACTGCCGCGGTCGCGTTGTTCGATATTTCCGAAGAGCTGTACTCCCAGTAAATTATTGAAGAACCGTTCTCCATAGCTACCGTAAAAATTGTACTGGTTGTATGTGTTGTCTAGTGCTCCGTAAGAGCCCTGTGCCGTAACCTGGATTGTTCTGACTGCCGGAGCGGTTTTAGTTACGAAATTCACACTGCCGGCAATCGCCTGACCATCCATATCAGAGGTTATAGCTTTTGTAACCGTTATACCTGAAAGTGACCCCTGTGCAATTGTACTTAAGTCTACTCCACGGGAGTCCGCATCAGTCGGAGATAAACTTGTGCCATCTAATGTAATTGACGTATAGCTTTCGCCTAAGCCGCGCATAATAATTTGATTTGCCTCGCCACCGGAACGTACGATTGATATGCCAGGCAAACGACCCAGCGCTTCCGCTGCGTTGGCATCAGGCAACTCACGAATTTTTTGTTCAGAAACCACATTGACAATTTTATCCGAAGAAACTTGTTGATTGATAGCCGCAGCCTGACCGGTTGCCTGCGCACTAACAACAACTTCTTTGCCTTGCAATGCATTATTCTTTAATTTGAAGTTTAGAACAATTGTCTTATTATTTAAAACTGTAATTTTCTTTTCTGTAGAATTGTAGCCGATATAGGAACACTTTATCGTATATTGCCCTGCCGGAACTGCTTCGATCATATATTTCCCCTCCAGGTCTGAAGCAGCTCCCATCGAGGTCCCGACAATTATTACGTTCGCACCAACCAGTGTTTCGTTTGTAATGGAATCCACAACGACCCCCTTAATTATTCCTGAAGCAAAAAGCGCCGATGGCAGCAAGAGAACAAATAATATTAATTTATTAATGGTAAGTAAATGCTTCACACTTATACCTTCTGTTATGTTTGTTAAATAATTAAAGTTATGTTATTAAGAAATCGTGCTAAACCGTTTTAATTTTTCAATTAATTGTTAATTTGTGCTCTATATATACTTAATATGCATGTTGAACATTAATTTACTAAACCGCTCCAGTTATTTACGAAAAATACTTTTTAAAGTCAAGTACTTTTTAAACTGAACAGTAATTTTTCGGGGGAAGTGTAATAATTCGCCTTTTTTTAATAAAAAGTTTTTACCAGCCAGGATTACCATCGGTAGCAGAAGTATCCGTGAACATAATTTACACAAAAATAGTGGAAGATAATTTTTCCCTTGTTACCAAATCGAGTGAAAGTCAACTCTGTTTATTTATTGCATCTAAATAAAGAGCCGCCGCACCGAGAACAGCTATATTGTCCTTTTCCGAAACTTCAACTTTAATTTTTTTAAGAGAGCTCGTATAACAGAAACCGCTAATCGATTTCCACATTTCATCTTGAAAAAATTTAAATGATTTGCTTACCGAACCGCCCAGTACAATCACTTCAGGATCCAGGGCGTACATAATCATTTTTATTGCTTCGCCAAGGTTTGATCCATAATTCTTGAAGATTTCTAAAGCTAAAGAATCATTATTTGCAGCTTTTTCGTAAAGTTCTTTTCCTAAAATTCTAAATTCATTTAAGAAGTATTGCCCGCTACAGTAATACTCATAGTTTTTATCTTTGAAAGGAATCATACCAAATTCACCGGCACCGCAGTTAGTGCCTTCATAAAGCCGGTTATTAACTATTATACCGGCGCCAAGACCGGTACCGATTATTAAGCCGATTATATTTTTGTATTCTTTCACTTTTCCAAAATACTTTTCCCCTGCTGCAAAACAATTGGCATCATTGTTAACATACACAGGAACCTTGAAGCTCGATTCCAGGATTTTTTTTAAATGAACTTTTTTCCAGGACGGAATATTCTGAACATCAAAGACAATACCCTTTTCAACTTCTACAATACTTGGAACCCCAACACCAATCCCTTCAACTTTTCCATAATCAAATTTGCTTATTAACCCAAGCAGATCATCAATAATTTCCTTTTCGCTTCCGTCTTTCCTAACAAGAGTAGATTCAACTCTAACTAATTCGTTCTCTTCCACTAAACCTGCCCTCATGTTTGTACCGCCTATGTCAATCCCAAGAAGTCTCATATTCCAAATTGTTAATTGCTAATGATTATTTTATTCTGTTGCTGCTGCTACTGCTTTTGTCTTTATGGTCTGGTTAGCTATAATCGGATTAGCCCATATTCCGATACTTAGAATATAAGCGAGTGTTACAAAAACGAAAGACATTCCTGTTCTAAGTCCAAAATGATCACCAAGCCAACCAATGAACAACTGTATTACAGCTCCTCCAATGATTGCAGTACATAAAATTCCTGCAAAAGAACCGTGATGGCTTTCAACCGAATTTAGTGCAAGTGAAAAGATAATTGACCACATAACCGACAGAGAGAATCCGACCATTGGGAAAGCTATAAGTGCAACTTTACCAGGACCAAATAATGCCGTGGTTAAAAAGATAGCGGCTAATATAACTGCCCCGACTAATATCTTCCTGCTGTCGAAAAGCTTGAGCAAACCCAATCCTATTAAACATCCGATTGACATCATTCCCCAAAACCAACCTACAATTGAAGCTCCGATAGTAACCGGATCATAATTATGATATGTAAAAAGAAATTTGGAAATCCAATATGATACTCCTTGTTCTGTTCCCACGTAGGCAAAAATTCCAATGAAGTAAAGTATTACTATTTTATTTTTAAACAGACTTCTATGTGTAGACCAACTGCCGGATTTTTCATCTTCATTTCTTTCCACTTTTGGAAATCTTGATAAAAGAATCACGATAATCATAAACAATAAAATTACTGTAAATAAAATATATAATGACACCCACGATAGATTACCTGGTACTAAACCAACGAAAATTGTCTTTACAATATTATTCGAATTTGTTTCTTTAAAACTGGATATAAGATATGTTAAAAGCATTGGTGCTAGGAAAGAGGCACCTCCAAAAACTAATTGCGCCATTACTGAATTGAAAGCAAAATGTTCTTCCCCGCCGGAAACCCTCAGTAAAGGATTAATAGCGACCTGCAGCATTGCCATACCGGCTCCCATTAAAAATAGCGAAGGAAGAAATACCAGGTAATGAGGAAAGATAGAGAACATCAATGCGCCAATAAATGCGATTGAAAAAGCAGCAATCATCGTTTTCTTTTCTTTATACTTTTCAACCAGGATGCCCGCCGGAATCGACATTACTCCGTATGCAATAAAAAAGGCAAAAGGAAGAAACGCCGAAAGCGTTAAGCTTAGCCCGAAGCTTTTAATTACATCCGGATTTAGCGCACCAAGAATATTTGTAATTAGCGATATGACAAAAAACGTAAGGAAGATTAGTCCAACGATATAAAAATTTTTTTTCACTTTTCACCTGGATCAATGAATAATTATTTAATAGTTTAATTTCAATTAACCGGAATTAGATTTGTAATATCTTTATGTCGTAACATATTGGAATGTTAATTTTAATCTAATTACTTTTTATAAATTTCTAATTTACCGCTGACGGTTTTACCTATCGGGATATCGATACTTAATGTACCTTGAGCAAGAGACTTATAAGCAATACTTTTTCCGTTCCACTTAACATTATACTTATAATTCGGATTCATGCAAGCAACTACAGATGCAATTTTATTGTTATCATCGTATGCAGTCAAGTTAGCCGAGAACTTGCTGAAATTGTCTTCGAATTTTTTGTCTTCTATCCAAATATCAAATCCGGTTGTAAAATTCCCCGGACGGTAGTAAGCTGAATACCACATTACAACAGGAGAAGATAAACTGCTGAATTCATGCCATCCTGCACCGCGCCTTGTTGCATTTAAAAAGTGTTCCATACAATTGTAAGAAGTTTCAACTTCATTCTTCCAGATGTCTAATCCTCTTTTAGCAATTTTAAAAGCAAAATCTGATTGCCCTAAATCCAGCATCGTCTTCCAGAAGAACCATTGATGCGCCATCCAAACTGTGCCGTTCCAATAACCGTCGGTTTTGTAATACGGCGCCGATTGATCTACCGCAGTCAGACCCGCATTTGACCAAAGATGTTTATCGGACTCAAGTGAAGCAAGAATTTTTTCTTTTTGATCTTGGTTGCAGATTCCCGCAATTAAAGGATAAGCACCATCAAATGTCATGTCGTAATTTACTTTGTTATCATACTTCAGAATATGCAGAGGATGTCCTTCTTTATTATGAACAACATAACCAAAGTAACCGGACTTTTCGTCCCATGAATATTTTTGAAGTGCATCTGAAAATATTTCAATATCTTTATCATAATCAGCGACATCATTCTTCTTGCCTAAATAATTTGCCGCCATCTTTAATATCTTTGCAATTCTAATAACCTGCGAAGTAGCAATAACAGGTGAAACTGTAGCTTCTAATTTATTTTCATGCACATATAATTGCGGCGGCAAATCATCCCAGCCACCGGAATTATAAAAGTAATCCCATGTTTTTAGGATATTCGATTTGAGTGAATTTGTCGTTGAGCTGCCAAGCTTGCCAGCCATAAACTCATAATATTGTTTCAGGCGCGGATAAAAATATTCCAGCATTGCTTTTGATTGTGTATGGTTCCACAACGACAAATATAAATAATGCTGTGTAGGTACCGGTGAACCGTGAAGAATAAATGCCGATTGAGCGCCGGGATTTTGGACGTATTCATTTAAGCTTTCTATTGCGTTCCAGGTATTCGACTGCAACAGCCCCATGCCAATGAAGCCAGCGTCCCATGTGTAAAGACAATCCCACCATCTTCCAGGAACATAAAGCCGAATATATTGTTTCTGAGTATAAACTGGATATACAATATTACAATCCATTGTTGCATTCATGCGTTCGATGCTGAATTTATATTTTTCACCAGCCGGATTGCAATCCATATTAACTACATGCTTTTTTGCCACCAGGTAATAATCTTCATATTTTCTTTGAGAATTATTTATCTCCTTCAAATATTTTTCCACTTCTTCTTTACTACCGGAACAAACCACTCCATAAATAGTCTGTGTAGATTTCGGCTTCATTACTATTGGTCTTAGAAATACGTCAGTGTAATGCCCTTTACCTTCGCCATGAAATATAGTCTGCACATGTTCATTAACTTCCTGCTTAAAAAAATCGGAAAGATCTCTGCAGAACCATTGTCGAATTTTAAATAGATCGAAATCCCACAATAGTCCGTAATAAACATTTACATCTTCATATTTTAGAATAATTGAATTCTTAGTAGGTCCCTTTATAATTTTCGGAACAGGATTCCATTCTTTCAGTTTGAATTGAATTTTATTTGCAGAATCAGATTCAACCAAAGCAAAACCGTCTATTTGAATTCCGCTTCCCCCATCCGAAATCAACTTAAACTCATACGTTCCTTTATCAAGCTTACCGATCCTTAAAGTATCTAAGGCAAAATCATTGGTCCCGTTAAAAGTAATTTGCTTATCAAACATTCCCGAAATATTGAATGAGACTTTTTTACTTGAATCTATTTTATATCTGATAAGAAGCAGAGCATTTTCGAAATTTCTCTCAACATTAATTTTATAAGAAACGAAATCACCTTTATCCTGTCCAAAGCCCAATCCGATTCCCGATCCGTTAACGAAGCCGTTATCTCTAATTTCGCCGCGCATAAAGCCATCATAGACACAGTTATCAGTCGGTCTTGTTTTAGCAAATTTCAAACGCTCATAATTAAGTGCGTCAAACCATTGGGCGCCTTTAGGCAATGTTACGATGGCTGGATGGATCGGAACATAATAAGTATATTCTTTAACATTCGGAAAATTCATGTATGCCATGAAGTGCAATGCAAGGTTCTCATACTCATTAGTTCGATTAACGCACTCTATCCTAATTAAGCGTGACATCGATGTTATTTTAGAATAAGAAATATCGGTATAAACTTGATCCTTCCATTCCAGCTCATGACGAAAGCTGAAATAATCCAGATCCGGAGAAGCATCCCAAGGATGATAATCACCTTCATAAAGTACATCCGGGACTTCAACTTTTCTTCTATAAAATCCCGGGAAAACACTCAGGTCAAATCTAAGTCCGCTTTTTACGTCCGGTATATTTGAAATACCATTATAACGTTCTGTATAAGGTCCCCAGGCGGGCAGGTCAAGATCGTGAGTACCTTCCAGCGTTTTTAATGTATCCATAGTAATTACAGCCTGAGCATATTCGTTTTGCCACGGCAGAATAAAAATCGATATCGCAAATAATATTAAGATTTGTTTTGCCAAAGAAATCCTGGGAACTATTCTCATTACCTTCTCCAAATGATAACTGTTAAAAATCATTTTAAATTATAAATGAATATCGATCCAAAAGCTTTTTTATTTCTCTCTAAATAATATATCAGCAGGAATAATTTGTTTACTCATATCCGGACCTATAATCTCCGCACTAAGTTCTATTCCCCCTCCTGCCTGGAAGTACCATAATTCTATTTATTGATAACCTGCTTTCAATTCTGTTATTCCAGATTTTTCTATCGGGGCATGTCTTC
>JAJYIL010000126.1 GCA_021790055.1 Bacteroidota bacterium | reverse complement strand
ATTAGGAAAGCTTGAAAGATTATCGAATAGAACTATTATCGGCAGATTCGCTATATGGTTCGAAAACGGCTTTAAGAGAATGACTGAAAATTATCTGAAGATTCTCGCCTGGTCGCTGCAGAACAGGTGGAAGGTACTTGTTGCAGCGGCAGTATTGTTTATATTGTCCATCGCGCTTATCCCCGCCGGATTTATCGGTGCTGAGTTCATGACTCAGACCGATCAAGGCGAGTTTGCGGTTACTCTCGAGCTTCCTCAGGGCTATACGCTTGAGCATACAAATTATATAACTGAAGAGGTTGAAAACTACGTCCGCGGTTTGCCCGGCGTAAAGAATACTTTTGTAAACGTCGGCGCCTCGAGCGAAGGCTTGATCGGGCAATATTCAAATAATAATTCCGAGATTGATGTTTCATTGGTTTCCAAAGAAAAGCGTCCAATGTCAACCCAAAAGGTTGGAGAGAAGATCAAAGAGTTTGCACAGCAGATACCCGGTGTAAAAGTACGTATTAACCCTATTGGTATTTTCGGAACTGCAAACTCAACACCGATACAATTGTTTGTTAACGGCTCCGACAGAGACAGCGTTCAGAAGGCTGCAGAAATAATTGAATCGGTTGTGAAAAAGGTTCCGGGTGCTTCCGACGTTAGGCTCTCTTCCGAAAACGGAAAGCCTGAAACGAGGATTGATATTGACAGGCAGAAGCTTGCAGACTTGGGCTTGACTGTTGCCGATGTGGGCGCAACTCTTAACGTTGCCCTGCAAGGCAATGATGATTCAAAGTTTCGCGACGGCGATGACGATTACGATATAGATATTTCTTTAGATAAGTTCGACAGATCGAGAATTTCCGATTTGGAGAATTTAACCTTCGTAAATAAATTAGGGCAGTCGATACAGCTTAATCAATTTGCGCATGTTTACCAAACCACAGGCCCTACAAAGCTGCAAAGAATAAACAGGATCCCGGAGGTAACAGTTTACTCGCAGGTAATAGGAAGACCTACCGGCAGCGTTGGACAGGATATAAAGAATGCGCTTTCTAAAGTATATTTACCCAAGGGAATCGACATTCTTTACTGGGGAGACTTAAAGAATCAGTCGGATGCGTTCGGCAGTCTTGGATTAGCTTTGCTTGCCGCAATTATCTTCGTTTACATGGTTATGGTTGCGCTGTACGATTCGTATTTTGATCCTTTTGTAATTTTGTTCTCCATACCGATGGCGATGATAGGCGCTCTGTTGGCGCTTGCGCTGACTATGAAGTCGCTTAACATTTTTTCCATGCTTGGAATAATAATGCTGATCGGTCTTGTCGGAAAGAACGCAATACTTCTTGTCGATAGAACAACGCAGAGGAAAAAGGAAGGTGAATCAACTTTCGAAGCATTGATTGAAGCAGGCAAGAGCAGGATAAGACCGATAATGATGACGACGGCGGCAATGGTTTTCGGTATGCTTCCGATTGCACTCTCGCTCGATGCGGGTTCTGAATGGAAATCCGGTTTAGCATGGGCAATCATCGGGGGACTTATCAGCTCTCTGTTCCTAACGCTTGTAATTGTTCCGGTAATCTATTCTCTTGCAGAAGGCTTGCGGGATAAAATGCCGGCTTTGTTTGCAAGTTTCTTCCACAGAAAGAGAAAGGAATCTGCGGGAGATAAAGAAGAAGAGTTGGGGCTTCTCGGAAAATAATTCCTA
The DNA here is from genome assembly GCA_021790055.1 of Bacteroidota bacterium. Classification (GTDB taxonomy): domain Bacteria; phylum Bacteroidota; class Ignavibacteria; order Ignavibacteriales; family Ignavibacteriaceae; genus FEN-1297. Next base: position 6,309 of record JAJYIL010000126.1, on the reverse strand, counting down.
ATTTAGAAGGCGGAAGTAATTCCGCCTTCTTTATAATAAATTACCCTGCAGACTTCAGACAACAAACCAAAAAACCTTCAAGTGATAAAAATCCCTATCATTCAAATTAGTGATCAGTTCGACTGCAACTTTTATTAGGATTTTGAAAGTTTGCAGCGTCAAATTAATCTTTCAGGTGAGGCTTGTTTACCGTCAGGCAGGTGTCCAAAGCCTTCTTCAAAACAAATTTCCTGGAGATAGAAAATAAAAACATTGGAGATTTATAAATGAATGACATTATTATAGAGGATGTTTCATTAAATGTTTCAGATGGAACTTCGATGGCAGCCTTTGTGGCACGTCCGAAGGATTCGGATAAGCATCCGGGCATTTTCATTTTCCAGGAAGCATACGGAGTAAATTCACATATCAGAGACGTTACAAAAAGATTTGCCCGCGAAGGTTTTATTGCAATTGCACCGGAGTTGTTCCATCGTACCGCGCATGGCTTTGAAGGAGATTATAATGACTTTAATTCGACAAGAGTTCATACACAGGCTTTAACTAATGAAGGATTATTAGCAGACATCAATGCGATAAATGATTGGATGCACAATAATACAAAGCTGCTTTATGACGAAATTGCTTCCGTCGGATTCTGTATGGGAGGAAGAGTCTCTTTTCTTGCAAATACAACTGTAAAGCTTAAAGCTGCCGTTTCATTTTACGGAGGAGGAATAACGACAATTTTAAACCGTGTCCCGAAAATTCAAGCGCCACAGCTAATGTTTTGGGGAGGTCTCGATAAGCACATCGACGAAGCACAAATAAATGCCGTTACTTCAACTTTGAAAAGCAACAACAAGGTTTACACAAACGTAATTGTTTCAAATGCAGAGCACGCATTCTTTTGCGACGCACGCTCAAACTATAATCCGATAGCCGCAAAGCAAGCATGGGCATTGACATTGGAATTTTTATATTCTTATATAAATAAAAATTAAAGTGATATTATTAAATTTGTTTTTAGAAAATCAGGAGTTGACTTATGAAGCACAGAAAATTAGGCAAATCCAGTCTGACGGTCTCAGCCATCGGGCTTGGGTGTATGGGTATGTCCGAATTTTACGGACCAAGAAATGATGAAGAATCAATTAAGACAATCCACCAAGCAGTAGAATTGGGGATAAACTTCTTCGATACTGCGGACATGTACGGACCATTTATAAATGAAGAACTGGTAGGCAAGGCGCTGAGGTCTTACAGGGATAAAGTGGTGATTGCCACGAAGTTCGCAAACATGCGCGGTAAGAACGGAGAGTATTTTGGTATTAATGGGAAGCCGGAATATGTTCGTCAAGCATGCGAAGCAAGCTTGAAAAGACTCGGCATAGATACAATAGATTTGTATTACCAGCACCGTGTCGATCCCAACACGCCGATAGAAGATACGATTGGTGAAATGAAAAAACTTGTTGAAGAAGGAAAGGTCCGCTTTCTTGGGATGTCGGAAGCAGCGCCGGAGACTATCATTCGCGCAAGTAAAGTTCACCAAATTACTGCCCTGCAAACAGAGTATTCGTTGTGGACACGCGATCCGGAAGAAAAAATTTTATCTACTTGCCGCAGCCTTGGAATTACTTTCGTGGCATACAGCCCGCTTGGTCGTGGATTTCTTACAGGCAGGTTTAAGAAACCGGATGATCTTCCGGCCGAAGATTTCCGCCGCCGCAACCCGAGGTTCTTAAAAGAAAATTTTGAACAGAATATGAAGATCGTTAAAAAGTTAGAAGAAATGGCGGAAGAAAAAAGATGCAAGCCTTCACAGATTGCTCTTGCCTGGGTCCTGGCGCAAGGCGAAGATATAGTACCGATACCCGGAACAAAGCGGATTAAATATCTCGAAGAAAACATCGGCGCAGTCGATATTCAACTAAGTAAAGCCGAGCTTGAAAGGCTTGATAAGATAGCTCCGCGCGGTGCAACAAAGGGCACGCGCTATCCGGAAGCTCAAATGTCTGCCTTAAATAGATAACCAATTATATGAATATCGCAGTAACATATAATGTACCTCCGGAAGAAAAAGTCATTTATAATGAATTTCCTTTCCCGGAGGCACAGTTTTTATTCTTAAAAGAATTAAGCGATGAGCAGCGTATTCAAGCTCTCCGCAATGCAGGCATACTTTTAACTTGGAACTTACCGCGCGAATTAAGCGGCAATGAAATAAGCGCACTCGGTAAAGTGAAGCTTGTTCAGCTTCTTTCGGCAGGTTATGATCATCTCAATTTAAAATTATTCCCGGCTGATTGTATTATTGCTTCCAACCAGGGGGCTTATGCCGAGCCTATGGCTGAGCATACCGTCGCAATGATTCTTGCATTATCAAAGCGGTTCTTAATAAACCATCAAAAGATGATGAAGGGAGAATTCGATCAGAAGACGCCAACGATAATGTTAAAGAATACTATCTGCGGAATAATAGGCTTCGGCAGTATTGGCAAGGCTGTGGCTAAGCTTCTGAAAAGCTTCGGCGTTAAGATCTTTGCAATCAATACATCGGGCAAGACAGGTGAAGATGTTGAATTTACCGGAACTTTAAAGGACCTTGAGTACGTTCTAAGAAATTCGGATATTATTTTAATTTCAATCCCGCTTGATGATTCAACAAAAGGCTTATTCGGAAAGAATGAGCTTAAAATGATGAAGCAAAATGCAATCCTAATAAATGTAGCAAGAGGCGCAATCATAAATGAAAAAGATTTATACGAGCACCTGAAAGCGAATCCTAATTTTATGGTGGGACTCGATGCATGGTGGAACGAGCCCTTTAATTCAGGCGAGTTCAGGTTAAACTATCCGTTCTTTGAGCTTCCGAATGTACTTGGATCGCCGCATAACTCGGCAATCATTCCCGGAGCCTTATTTGAAGGGCAGAAACGAGCGCTGGAAAATATAAACAGGTTTCTTAACGGAAAAGAACTAATTGGAATTGCTAATTGAAAATAAAATTTAGAATAGAAGGAAGAAATGGAATACACACATCTCGGAAGAACAGGACTGCAAGTCAGCCGTATTTGTCTCGGCACAATGAATTTTGGACAATTCACTACCGAAGCCGACAGCTTCAAGATAATGGATAAAGCGCTTGAGCTTGGGATAAACTTTTTTGATACGGCAAATGTTTACGGCTGGGATAAAGGAGTCGGCTTAACTGAAAGCATTATCGGCAACTGGCTGGCGCAAGGCAATAGACGGGACAAAATAGTTCTTGCAACAAAAGTCCACGGCAAGATGGGCGAAGGTGTCAACGATAGAAAATTGTCCGCATACCATATCCGCAAAGCGTGTGAAGACAGCTTGCGGAGATTGAAGACCGACCATATTGATCTCTACCAGATGCACCATATTGACCGCGAGACGCCGTGGGAAGAAATCTGGCAGGCAATGGAACAGCTTGTACGCGAAGGAAAGATTATTTACGTGGGCAGCAGTAATTTTGCCGCTTGGAATATTGTTGAAGCTGCCTACACGGCGAAGCAGCATCAATTCATGGGGTTGGTTTCCGAACAAAGCATCTACAGCTTAAGAAACCGCCATATAGAACTAGAAGTTATTCCTGCATGTAAGGCAATGGGATTAGGTTTGATTCCATGGAGCCCTATCGGCGGAGGTCTTTTAGGAGGAGTACTTGATAAAATAAATGATGGGCAAAGAAGAAGCCGCGAGCAACTTCAGAAATCTATTGAGAAGCTGCGACCCCAGATTGAAGCCTATGAAAAGCTCTGCAAAGAAATTAATCTTCGTCCGGCTGACGTTGCTGTTGCATGGACGCTTCGTAACCCGGTGGTTACCGCGCCGATTGTCGGTCCAAGAACCGTAGGACAGTTTGAGCAGAATGTTACCGCTGCAAGCATAAAGCTTACAGACGAGGTTTTAAAAAAGCTCGATGAAATTTGGCCTGGTCCCGGCAACCAAGCGCCTGAGGCTTATGCATGGTAAGTTGGTTGTAGGTAGCGGCTGAAGACGTGTCGAAATCTAATTTATAATTTTTTAATTCAAGTTATACTGCTTTCCCTTTAAAATAATTTGTTCTAAATTCTCTCTTAAGTTTTATAAAGTTGCTGATTAAAAGCATAAGTAAATGTAAAATGAAGCTTCGGATACTCTTTTTTCTAACTCTCTCTCTCATTTTTGTTTCAATATCATTTTCAAATGCACAGGAAGTAGATGGGCTCTCCAATCTTATGCCGGTGCCGGCTAAAATTGTTAGGCTTGAAGGAAGGTTTCGGCTCGACAGTACGTTTGCAATTTCCATTTCGGGTAATCCAAACAAGAGGCTTTACGGTGCTGCAACAAGAATGCTTCGCCATCTTTCCGGAAGAACAGGATTTTTCCTTCATCAGAATTTAATAACAAAGAACAGCAACAGTAATTCTGCACAGTTCGTTATTAATTGCAAACGCCCTGGTAAGATTGGATTAAGAGAAGATGAGTCATACACACTTTTGATTTCTCCAGACAAAGTTGAGCTTTCTGCAGAAACAGATTTAGGCGATTTACACGGGTTGGAAACTTTCATCCAGCTATTAAGCGTTGACAGCATAGGTTATTATTTTCCTGCCGTAAAGATTGCGGATAAGCCGAGATTCCCCTGGCGAGGCTTAATGATCGACGTTGCCCGCCACTTTATGCCCGTTGACGTAATTAAAAGAAACGTCAGTGCGATGGCTTTCGTAAAGTTAAATGTATTGCATCTTCACTTAAGCGATGACCAGGGCTTCCGCGTGCAGAGTAAAGTCTTTCCGGAATTGACAAAGCTCGGATCGGATGGAAAATTCTATTCGCAGGCGCAAATCAAAGATATAATTACTTATGCCGATGCCCGCGGAATTAGAGTCATTCCGGAGTTTGATATGCCGGCTCACACTCAAAGCTGGCTTGTCTCGCAACCGGGAATTGCCTCAGCACCGGGAACGTATCATATTGCACAAAACTGGGGTATGCACAATGCCGTTCTCAATCCTACTATAAACAAAACTTACGGGTTCCTTAATAAATTTTTGAGGGAGATGACTTCCCTCTTTCCGGTTGAATATTTTCACATAGGCAGGGGTGTGAACAACGGTAAGCACTGGAACGCCAACAAATCAATTCAATCTTTTATGAAGAGACATCATATAGCTTCCACAACAGCCCTTCAAACTTACTTTAATATAAGAATCCTAAAAATTCTAACGCGCTATCATAAAAAGATGATCGGGTGGGATGAAATTCTTCATCCGGGAATGCCTCACAATATAGTTATTCAATCATGGCGCGGACAGGAAGCCCTGTTTAAGGCAGCAAGAAGTGGCTACATGGGAATTTTATCTAACGGATATTACATTGACCTTTACCAGCACGCCTCATATCATTATATGAATGATCCTATTCCGCCGGATACTGTTTTAAGTGATGCCGCAAGAAAAAATATTCTCGGCGGTGAAGCAACTATGTGGAGCGAGCTTGTTACGCCGGAAAATATCGACTCGCGAATATGGCCGAGAGCCGCAGCTATCGCTGAAAGGTTCTGGTCCCCAGATTCTATAAGAAACGTTAACGATATGTACCGGCGCTTGAAGGTTATCAATTATGAGCTTGAAGACTATGGCACAACGCAGATTAAAAACTACGACATGATGCTGAGAAGGCTGACCGGCAATCATGACATAAGCGCATTAAAAATTTTTGTTAATGTAATCGAGCCTGTTAAAGGTTATCAACGTACGAATTCCGGATTAACCTATAATTCATTTTCGCCCTACACGCGCGTTGTTGATGCAGCAAAACCCGAATCGGAAACTGCGAGAGAGTTCAAGAATTACGTGAAAGATTATTTATCCGGGAATAAATCAGCCGAAGTAAAAATAATGACGGCGATGACAATATGGAAAAATAATTTTCCTAAGCTCTATGAGACGTTACAATCTTTCCCGGTTCTTAGAGAAATGGAACCGATGGCAATAAATTTGAAAAAGCTGTCGGAGGCAGGGTTGGAAGCCTTCAGCTATATTGATAAAAATCAGAAGCCGTCTGAAAGCTGGATTGTGAAACAATCGGAATTACTTAAAGAAGCGGATAAGCCCTACGGGCAGTGTGAATTACCCCTAACAAAATCTTTTAAAAAAATATTTTATAAAGCTATTGGTAGGAATGGAGAGAATTGACTTACTGTAAAAACTTTCAAAGACAAGTACAATTTGGATAAAATCATCTTATATTTGCCGCATTGGATATTCTAATTTTAAAATAGGAAAGAGTAGGCGGGATGTCTTATGAAAATACAGG
>JAJYIL010000125.1 GCA_021790055.1 Bacteroidota bacterium | reverse complement strand
CTCCCTTCCCGTGAAGTAATATCCGTGGTTTAAAAATAATATCGGTATAGTTTAAAAATTTATGAAAGGTTTCCAGAGGTAAAATTTCTTTTTTCATTGTTATAAATTTCTGAGCCTGATCTTTTTCTATGCGTGGATTCAAACTAATTATTTTTTCGCTAAAAGGAAATAGGACGGAAAAATTTTTTTTTGAAAATTTTTCCTTCTCGGTTGTGTTGATGCAAACTTGAGAATATTTCTTTTAAAAACCAAATTAAATTTTCCATGAAAAAAAATTTTTTTAGAACAAAAATTTGGAATTCAAATTTTTCCGTATTGTCGATTTACGCTGTCAGAAAGTAAACAGATATTATTTATATTTGCAAATGTAAATCCGGATATATTATAAAACTTGTAAAATGAATTTCAACATAAAATTCTGCCGCTTATGTAAAATTCAATGTTGGTTAAGTTTAATTCGCTTTATTGGAACAGCAAATTTATATTTCTTTTTGAAAAATAAAATACCCGCTTGATAATTATCACCGGGTTGAAACCGGAAATAATTTGGATAAAGAAAAAATAATTGAGATCGAAAGCTTATCAAAGCAGTTCAAGGAAGTAAAGGCTGTTAGCGGCTTAAATCTGAATGTTTATAACGGCGACGTGTTTGGATTCTTGGGCCCGAACGGAGCAGGAAAAAGCACAACAATTAGAATGCTGACTTCCCTTATTTCTCCCGACAGCGGTACTATAAAAATATTTGGCAAGACTTTAAAGGAAAATAGAATTCAAATTCTGCGTCGAATCGGAGCTATTGTGGAGAAGCCTGATTTCTACGGTAATCTTTCCGCTTATAAGAACCTAGAAATACTCGGGAAAATGTCGGGCAGGGAAATTTCCCCCAAAAGAATAATGGAAATGCTTGAGCTTGTAGGTCTCGAAAAAAGATATAAGAGCAGAGTTAAGACTTTTTCGCATGGAATGAAACAGAGGATGGGGCTTGCGCAGGCTTTACTGCACGATCCCGACTTGATTATACTTGATGAACCGACTACCGGTCTCGATCCGCAGGGAATGAAAGAAATCCGTGACTTGATAATTTATCTGAGTAAAGAAAAAAATAAAACTATTTTTCTTTCTTCTCATATCCTATACGAGGTAGAGCTCGTTGCCAATAGGATGATCATTCTAAATAAAGGCACCGCTCAAGTTGAAGGCAGTGTGGAGGAGCTATTGAACCTGAACAAGCTGAGAGTTACCTTGGAGGTTGGAGATACTGAAAAAGCCGAGGCAACGCTGGCAAATACAAGCTGGATAAATAAACTTGAATCGTCGGTTAACGGGAAAATGATTTTTAATTTATCGCCGGAAGAAGTGCCGGAGTTAAACCGATACCTCGTGCAGAAAAATGTTCCGGTTAACGCGCTTGTACCCACGCGCTCGCTTGAAGAATTCTTCCTCAACATTACACAGAAGGCATCGGGATGATTACACTGATAAGCATAGAGCTTTTTAAGATATTTAAGAAGTGGCGCACCTATATCGGCTTTATTGCAATTGCTATTCTTATTCCGCTTATTGAAATAGCAATGAACATTGAGGGGACAAGATCAATTAATTTTGCTACAAGACAATTAAGCGAGACATTCATTTTCGTCGGAAACTTGTTAAACACTTATTTCGTCTCATACCTAATTTTGAACAGCCTGGCTGTGCACATTCCATTTTTAATTACACTCGTTGCGGGTGATCTTCTGGCTGGCGAGGCAACTGCGGGTACTTACAGAATCTTGGTTACAAGACCGGTTACAAGATTTAACATTGTAACCTCTAAATTTATTGCGGGGATAATCTATACATTCTTATTAATACTCTGGCTAGCAGTGATTAGTCTCGGGCTCGGCTATTTTATTTTCGGCACAGGTGAATTGATTGTATTAAAGTCCGGGGTAATAATTGTACTTGCAAAGAACGATGTCTTATGGAGGTTCGCGCTTGCTTATTGCTTTGCAGTATTAAGCATGGGAGTTGTTGCTTCGCTTGCTTTCCTTTTCTCTGCCCTGGTAGAGAATGCGATAGGACCGATAATTACTACGATGGCTATTATAATTATATTTATAATTTTGTCTGCCATCAATATTGATGTTTTCCAATCAATCAAACCATTCCTGTTTACGACCTACATGAATACATGGAGCTCTTTTTTCGATAACCCGATGGACACGTCCGAAATAATTAAATCGGTATCCGTACTCTCAGCGCATATAATTGTATTTTATGGATTAGCGTTATACATTTTTCAAAAGAAAGATATACTGACATAAATATGAAGAAGATTTATTTTTTGTTTTTCATTCCGGTAATGATTTTTGCACAAAGCAAAAATCCCGATATCATTGTAAATAATGTAAAACAGGCTTTCAGCAAAGTGAAAGATTACTCCGTAAATATTGACATAAAGGTTGACGTTAGTTTTCTTAAAGTACCGGAGATGAAGGCAAAGCTTTTCTTTAAACAGCCTGACAAAATGCACATTGAGTCGAGCGGCTTTGCGCTGCTTCCGAAGGATGGTCTTTACACTTCGCCTATGTCCTTCTTGAAAAATGATTACACTGCAATTTTTGCAAGAGAAGAAGATTTCAACGGTTTAAATACTTCCGTAATAAAAATTATTCCGCTCAACGACAAAGGTGATTTGATTCTTACCACTTTGTGGATTGATCGAACGAAAAATGAGATTGTTAAAGTTGAGTCGACGACTAAGCTTAACGGCACCTTCACATTGATTTTGCATTACGGAAATAGTAAATATCCACTGCCCGATTCGATGGAATTTTCATTTAATGCCGAAAGAATGAAAATGCCTCATCTACCTACAGACCAGTCGAATATTGGGAACAAGAAAAGCTCAGATACGGTTTCAGGTAAAGTGTTTATTGCTTATTCGAATTACATTGTGAATAAGGGAATACCTGACAATGTGTTTGAGAAAAAGGAGAATAAATAAATTTCTATTTAATAATGAAGCTCACAAATTTTTGGGAATCATAATCCGCCATACCAACTCTCTTTGCAATAATCTTCCCTTCCTTTGAAATTACAAATGTGGATGGTATTGTGCTTGTATCATAAACTTGAGGCAAGCTGCTGTTAAGATAATATACCGGAAATGTGAAGCCCTCATTTTTAATAAACTCTTTTGCTTTGGATAGGTTATTATCAAGTGAAACAAGTACGAAGACAACATCATTCTTATTGAGAAGCCTGTTGTAAAGATTCTGTATTGTCGGCATTTCCGCTCTGCACGGCGGGCACCATGATGCCCAAAAGTTTAAGAAAATTGTCTTGCCTCTGAAATCATTCAGACTGACAAGCCTATCATCAAAACTTATCAGGCTTAAATTATAATTTGCTGCCTGCTGTTCAGATAAAGGAATATTTATTTCCGGCTGAAAGAAACCGGTAAGCAAAAATGCTTGCTGCACTTTTCCTATGACTGCAGAATAAAGACCTGTAAAATAAAAGAAGGCTATGATTCCAATCAGGGCTCCCCATTCTACCAAGTTTCGCTTTAGTGATTTTTTCGTTTTGCTATTCTTTTCCATTTAGCTTGAAATTTCCTACCCCATAAGATGACAGATCGAGAGAAAAGATTTAAATAACAAGCTTCTGCTTTGACAGTTGGTTTCTTTGGTAATTTTCTATATTCATTATTAAGGTTTCGCACACAGAATTGTATTTAATAAATCTTCTATGTTTAAGCTTCTCATAGCATCAACGGCGCATTCCCAGTCACCTTCATGGCATAATCTGTTTTGCGGAGCTGCCTCGTAAGCCTCAACCGCAGATTTAATGCATCCTTTTCTTATCAGCTCAGCAGCTTGCCGGTAATCTTTTATATTGCTGCTTTCCATTCTTCGCTATTGTGATTTTTATTCCTGCCGCTCAATTTTTCCCGAACTCCGATTTCATTAGCAGCCAAGTACCGGGATCTAGAACTATCTTTTCGGGTTTGGTTTCAAAATGTATTTTAAAAATATTTTCTTTTTTATTAACGTCAAGTGTCTTAACATAAGAATCAACCATGCCCGCAGTGTATATTCCAACATCAATGGGAAACCGAAAGGTATTGTCGAACGATTGCACTTGTGTAATCCTTATGGAAAGAACTTTATTCCGGCTGTTATATTTCCAGTCGCCCTTCAATATTGGAAATCCAGGTCTGTATATCCATTCAGTAAAGAATTGTTTAAGATTTCTACCGGAAGCTTCTTCCATTATTTTCTCGAAGTCTTCTGTTAAAGCGTTTTTATTCCTGTAGGTTTTATAATAAAGCCGGATGCCTTTCCAAAAATCTTTTTCACCAAGCTGATGCAAAAGCATACGCAAAACCCAGCTTCCTTTCTGATATGAGTTAACATTCAAAAGCTTTACTAAATCTGTAATCGTAGTATCAACAACAGGTGAATAGGGATTTGCTTCATCATATTCAACAACTTGGTCGCGCTCAAGCTTCATCGAATTTATAAGACTATCTCTTCCGAATTCATGCCCGATAAAAATATTTTGAAAGAAGGTAGCAAATCCTTCGCTAAGCCAGATGTGGTACCACTTCTCTTCGGTTACCGCATCTCCAAACCACTGGTGTGCTGTCTCATGGGCAATTGTAACAAGATTACTCTGCGTACCGGTTACCTCCTTTTCGGAATAAAATATATTGCTTGCGTTCTCCATACCGCCGTAAATTGTTTTTGATTCTACATTAGCTAGCTTTTCGTATGGAAATGGTCCGATAAGCCTTGTAAAAAGCTTTATGATTTCTTCTGCCGGGCTAAAATCATAAAAACCTTTTTCTGCATCTTGCGGATAAACCCAGGTTTCAACCGGAATGCAATCAATTTCCTTTTCCTTCTGAATAAAAGGAGTAAGATACTGAACAGCAAATCTTGCTGCGCCAATTACCATTAGGTAAGCCGGGATAGGCTCACTTTCTTTCCAGTGAGTAAGTGTAAAATTACTGTCAAGATTTATTTTTTCTGCCAAACTTCCATTAGCTATTACCTGGTAATAGGAAGGTGCAGTTACATAAAAATCGCAGGTAGCTTTATCAGATGGACAATCGATAACAGGCAGCCAATAGTGGGCTCTATTAGGCCAGTTGTCTCCGAAAAAGGTTCTATCTCCGAATTTATTCTTTGAAATAATCAAACCATCCTTCGGGATACCGGAATAACGGACTGAAAAATTTTTCACTTCATTTATTACTGCTGGATTAACCGGTATGATTTTTAATGTCTCTTTGCTTTGAATAAAACGGACAGGTTCTCCATCTTCATCAACAGATTTAACGGACATGCCGGTGTTTGTAGTTGAGTCATAACTATCAAGATCAAGATTAAATTCCCTTATTCCGTCTGAAAGAAATTTAATTCTTATTACATCATTTCCGGTTATTGAGTTAGTTGAATCGCTTAGAAATATGTTGAAAGTATAGTGGACAACGTCAACATCCGGTTTATGAGAATTATCGTCAGGTTTTGCTATAGAAAAAAGGAATAAATCGAAAAGCAGCAGTATATGAATTTTTTTCATGAAGTAGAGAAAAATTGAATAAGATTAAGAAAATCTATTTAAGCAAATATAAGATTTCTTCCTTTCATATGATGATATAACCGCTCGTTAAAAAGTAGTAATCGTTTTGCCGGACTCAAAGTCTAAATAACTGAAATTAAAAATGAAAGGAACTAAAATGGAAAAGAGAAGTTTTTATCTTGCAATTGCATCAATGTTAGTTATTTCCTTATTTGCTGTAGGAACATCATTAGCAAAAGATGATGGGAACGACAACAGGCAGCTTACTGATAAGCAGGCTAAAATTATTACTTTGGGAATTTTATCTCCCAATACGGGAATAAGTCACACCTGTATATATTATTCGGGCAAGTATAAAGTTTATCAGTCAGTCGATATGCTGGTTGGAATTTTAAAGGATCCAAAATGTGACAGTTATACAAGGACATTAGCGGCTCTTTCTCTCGGCAGAATCGGTAATGCCTCAAGCATAAACGCAATAAAAGAAATTACCAGTGGCGACAAGGATTCGAAGGTGAAGTCGGTTTGCGAAATGATCTATAAAGAATTTCACGATTTCAACGAATTGCCGCTTACGGCAAAGAACTAAAAAAATATTTGATACTTTGGATGGGAAATAAATTGACTTTATGTTTAAGTTGAGATTAACGATGAACACGGGAAAAACCATTCCTCCTAAAAACTCCACAATACGGGAGGAATGGTTTTTTGATTTTATTTTGTCCAGCTTGGGTAGCTTCCGCCGTTTTGAGTAACTTGCGCTAAGTTACTTCCGTCGGCATTAACAATATATAGATTATCGGGGTATCCAGAGCGTTCGAAAAGTATCTCAGTTCCATCAGGCGACCACACAGGGTTGAAATCATAATAACCGGTTGTTATCCTTCTCAGGTTTGTTCCGTCGGCATCTATTACCCAAATTTCACTCTGGCTGCCTAATGAGTAGCCCCACTTTGCAAATACTATTTGCGAGCCGTCGGGGGAAAATTGCGGCTGATCGTAAATTACCAGGCTTCCATTAACCGAATCGATCCCGGTTCCCTCGAGTAAAAGGGTATACGTTTTATCTGATAGATTTATTTTATACAGTGCACCTTGAGTTGTGCTGTCGCCTAAAGATACCACAAGATATTTGCCATCAGGTGACCAGGCAGGACGGCTTAAATTGCAAACCTTATTGTTAAAGAAAGCTGTTCCGTCTATAGCAATACCGGCGGGAAAGTTGAAGGAATTTGACCAGTAAGCAAGCCGTCCATCCCGCGACCAAGCCGGATAACTGTGCGAGGCAGTGTCGGGATAAATATTCGTTATGTTTGTTCCGTTAGAGTCAATGTTAAACAACTGGAGATATGTTCCACTATCGTCATAATCAACGAAAGTAATTTTTGAAGCATCCGTTGACCAGGTTAGATATGCAAACTGATAAAGCGTATTCCTGTTTAACACCTTAAGCTGCTTTGTACCGGCATCAAGCTCAAACAAAAAATTTATCGTTTGATCTGTAATAACCTGTTCCGAATATACTATCTTGCCGGATGTTATTCTCGACCAGGGAATATTATTTTGATCTGCGACTGGATTGTACGATGACGGATTATTTTTACATCCGGTAATTGAAAAAACAATTAGCCCCGTAATTAAAATTAAATATCGTTTCAAATTATTCATATTATAAATACCAAAATTAAACTTATCAATAACTTCATTAGCACTATGACAGAATAATGAATCATCCGGTTTAACATAGGAATAAGCTGCAAAACTTATTGTTCCGAGCCTCTCGTCATTATCACTACTTCCTGGGCACCTTTCTGATTGTACTCGAAAGTAAGCTTCTTGTAATTTACAAGGTCTACAATTGTTCCGATCAAACAAAGCCCTGCTGTTAGAAGATACAAGATTCCCATCCCGATATGCCCGAGAAGAAACCGGTGTATTCCCGACACGCCGAGAAATCCAACGCATGCAGTTAATAGAATCATTGTGGGGTCTCTTCTCCTTGAGCTGTAAACATTTGCAAACAACGAGGCTTGATTATCATTCATGTCTTTTATAATACCCTGTATGAAAATCATTTCCTCGCCCTCGAGATAAGGCATAATTTGAAGTACATTTGCCATGGTGTAAACCTTTCTGATAATTATGAATTAGATTTTCTTTAATGATTCTTTTAAAAGTGAAAAAATTCTATGGCTTATTATGATAACCGCTGGTATCCCTAAAATATGAGTGTCTAAAGATTGCCGGAATTCTCCATGGAATAAGTATGAAATTGAATGTCCTAGCCCGCATCCCGGACAATACTTGAATCCCAGGTTCTTAAGCGGACAAATAGAATAATGTGTTTGTCCATCCGGATTCAAAGATGCTAGAATAATCAATCCAGTCACCCAAATGAAAAATTCAAGATTAAGATTCTTTACGAGTGAAATGAGAAAGGATTTCTTTTCCCTTAACGAAAAAGTAATTCTCGATCTTATTTGGTTTGCAGCATCGATTTTAGAAACCTCGTTTAATCACTAAATC
>JAJYIL010000124.1 GCA_021790055.1 Bacteroidota bacterium | reverse complement strand
TCATTATTGAGCCGCCGGGAATTACAATTTTTGAAAGCGCATCGGCGTTGTTAGTATCTATGCTCTTTACAAAGTTGGTTACAGTCGTTTCAACCCCTTCCTGATCCGCTTGAGCAAATAGAGAAAACGGGATCAAAAGACAAACGACGATTGCTAAGAATTTTATAGACTTCATATAATACCTTTATTTTTGATTTTTTTTCTACAGCATTTTGCGCTGCAATATTCAAATTATTTGTATCCTAAAATATTCAATTAGAATTCATACCGGAGTTAAAAATTAATAACGGTATTATAATTATACGAATGGTTCTAAAAATAAATGAGATAATTTTGACTTATTCAAACCATAAATGTATATTTCCAGAAATAAAAACATAACACCTTAAACCATCCGGTTATTTTAGCGGCTTAAGATGTATGGCAAAAAATTAATTTACCCATACACTACAGGATCAAGCCATGAAGACATTCATATTTTTTACAAAGCTTTATATTCAGGAGGTTTTATGCCTCTAAAAAAACTAAAAGAATACCTCAACAGTAACAACATAAAATTTGTTACTATAACTCATTCCTCTGCATTTACAGCCCAGGAAATTGCTGCACAAGCACACATACCGGGTAAAGTATTAGCCAAGACAGTGCTGATTAAAATAAACGGCAAGATGGCAATGGCTGTACTTCCGGCTTCAGATAAGGTGGATTTCGATCTTTTGAAGCAGGCAATCGGCAATGAAAATATTCGCCTCGCATACGAACAGGAATTTATGGATAAGTTCCCCGACTGCGAAGTCGGCGCAATGCCGCCTTTCGGCAATTTATATGGGATGGATGTTTATGTCGCAAAGGACTTGACTTCGGATGAAGAAATTGCTTTTAATGCATGCTCGCACTCGGAACTGGTTAAAATGTCCTATAAAGATTTCGAAAGACTCGTTAAACCGGTAGTGCTGGATTTTTCATTCCAATCTATGTTGTAAAAGAAGCATAGCGCAAAATGCATAGTGCATAGCGTTTAGAACTCAATGTATGATACACAATACCTAATTGTATTCTTAGCCCAGGCTTTATTCACTTTCTCATCGCTTTAATTTTTTCGGCAGCGTTTTCATAAAGTTCTTTGTTTACCTTAGCCAGAATTATTTTCTCAAGATTACGTGAATTACGGAGACTGTTGAAGAATCCGATGCAAACTTTATTCCTTCCGTCGCAGATTTTCATTATGCCGTAATTCTTGCCATCAAAGATTCCACCGCTCAAAGACTCAATATTCGAATAAATGATTGTCAGTTCTTTACGCGAAAAAATGAAGCCGCTGCAAACCAGCTTCTCCGAATCCGCAGCAATCCTGGAAGGTAATATTTTATAAAGCATCAAGTAATGCTTATTCAAATAATATAACATCAGCAGTGCGATTAGAAATGGTATCAAATTGAAAAGTGAAGCGTTCAGATTTGATACCGAATCATACAAAATGGAAAGTAGGAATATCGATGCGAGAATGTTTCCATATCTGTAAATTAATTTTGATAAAAACGGATACGTAAAGATTTGCATATTATCTTAATAAAGGCAAACCGGATTTACCGGCGCTACAATTATCATTAAATCATAATAAATTACTTGCTAACTCTGCAAGCTCCGATCTTTCGCCTTTCTCCAGGTTGATGTGTGCATATAATTTCTGACCCTTAAAATGGTCAATCAAATATGAAAGACCGTTGGATTGAGAGTCTAAATAAGGATGATCAATCTGATATATATCTCCGGTAAAAACGACCTTTGAGCCTTCGCCTACACGCGTAATAATTGTTTTTATTTCATGTGGCGTAAGGTTCTGCGCTTCATCAACTATAAAGAAAATTCTCTGTAAGCTTCTGCCGCGTATGTAGGAAAGCGGCTCGATAACAAGCTTTTCATCCTTGGTCATGTTTGAAATTAATTGGCTCTGCTTATCGGTTTCGGAAAATTGATCCTGAATTACGCGGAGGTTATCCCAGAGCGGCTGCATGTATGGTTCAATCTTGCTTTGTACATCTCCGGGTAGATAGCCTATATCTTTATTGCTTAAAGGGACAATAGGACGGGCGACAAATATCTGCCTGTAAAACTTCCTTACATGCAGAGCGCTCGCGAGTGCAAGCAGAGTTTTTCCCGTACCCGCTTTTCCTGTCAATGTAACCAATGGAATACTATTGTTCGTCAGGGCATCGACAGCAAAAGTTTGTTCCGCGTTGCGAGGCTTAATACCGTAAATAATATTTTTATCTACCTTGCGGATGTTTTCCATATCCTGGTCAAGGTATGCTAATACGGAACGGCTGGTGTTCCTCATTATATAAAATTTATTTGGAACGGCATCGCCATTCAATCTTTTCAGAGCCTGCTTTGCCGGTACTTCATAAGGCGCCTGGAATAATTTAACAATAAAGTCGTCGTCAAAATCCTCAATTATTTCTTTACCGCTGTATAACTCTTCGATGCTTGTAACCCTATCGGTCGTATAATCTTCTGCTTGAATACCAAGTGCCTTTGCTTTCATCCGGAGGTTAACATCTTTAGTAACGAGTACAACATTAGATTTATTTTTGTACTTTTTATTCCAGTCAAGAGCAACAGATAAAATCCTATGGTCAGGTGTATCTTCTTTAAATATTTCCTTTATTTCGGTAGAGATACCGCGTGAGACACCTATACGGACTTTTCCCCTGCCTTTTCCCATCGACACACCGCCGTTAAACAACGCAGTGCCGGTCATCGAGTCAAGCGTTCTCGCAAATTCTCTTGCATTTAAATTGATAACCTGGCTCCCGCGCTTGAAATGATCAAGCTCCTCAATTACGGTAAGCGGTATTACTACATCATTTTCTCGGAATTGATTTATGCTGGTTGCGTCATGAAGAATAACGTTGGTATCGAGAATAAAAATTTTGGGAGACTTTTTGGGTTTGGATTCTTTTGCCATTTCAATTCTAATAAACCATAAGCGAAATTAATCACTTCCCGTTTATTATTCAAATAGGTTTGACGGAAATCAGGTTGAAATTAAAAACCTAATGCTATATATTTGTTAAACTTTTTTTAGAGAAAATTGCACCCGATAAGAATTCAACCAAAAATAAGTTTATCCAAATTAAAAGAGTCAATGACTAATGGTCCCGATTTTTTACGGGACTTTTTTTTGCTTATAAGTAATTAGATTTAACAATATGTAGATAGATGAATAATAAACCAAAAACTGCAAAGCTTATTTTAGAGGATGGTTCGGAATTTACAGGAACTCAATTCGGCTATGAGAAAAATACTAGCGGCGAAGTTGTTTTTAATACGGGCATGGTCGGTTATCCCGAAACCATGACGGACCCTTCTTACCGGGGGCAAATACTGGTTTGCACTTATCCTTTAATCGGAAATTACGGAGTTCCCGGTAATGAAAGAGAGAACGGACTATTCAAATATTTTGAATCTGAAGCAATCCACATAAGAGCACTTATAATTTCGGATTACTCTCATGAATTTTCTCACTGGAATGCAAAACGCTCACTTGATGACTGGATGACAGAACAGAAAATTCCCGGTATCTACGGCATCGATACAAGAATGCTTACCAGGAAGCTCCGCGAAAAAGGTACTATGCTCGGGAAGGTTGTAGTAGATGAAAAATCGCAAATAGATTTTGAAGATATAAACAAGCTTGATTTAGTAAACGAAGTAAGTATTAAAGAGCCGGTTGAATATTCACGGAATAAGAAAAAAATAGTTCTGGTTGACTGCGGGACGAAGAACAATATCATCCAGGCGTTTTTAAGAAGAAACATCACTGTTTTGCGTGTTCCTTATAATTATGATTTTTCTAAAGAGAAAGCAAACGGAATTTTAATATCCAACGGACCAGGCGATCCGAAAATGTGTGAGACAACTATAGAAAATACGAAAAAAGTAATTAAAAATGGTAAACCTATTCTCGGTGTATGTCTTGGAAGCCAGATTATGGCTTTGGCTGCAGGCGCTGATACTTACAAACTGAAATACGGACATCGCAGCCATAACCAGCCGTGCAATGAGATGGGAACTAAGAGAAGCTACATCACTTCGCAGAACCACGGCTTCGCAGTTAATGCAGAAACTCTGCCGGAAGACTGGCGCGAGTGGTTTGTTAACGATAACGACGGAACCAACGAGGGTATCATTCATATTTCAAAGCCGTTTTTTGCGGCTCAGTTCCATCCGGAAGCATCACCCGGACCTGACGATACTGAATTTATTTTTGATATGTTTCTGAGGGCAATAAAATAAATCTTGATTGTAAACCGGTAAATTGAAAAACAAAAATAAGGAACAATGATTAAGCGCGGTAAACCAAAAAAAGTTTTAATACTAGGATCAGGTGCACTTCAAATCGGACAAGCCGGCGAGTTCGATTACTCCGGCAGCCAGGCTATTAAAGCACTTAAGGAAGACGGCATCACTTCAGTTCTTATCAATCCAAACATTGCAACGATTCAGACATCCGCTAACTTTGCCGATAAAGTTTATTTCATGCCGATAAAAGCTGAATTTGTCGAGAAGATAATTCAGAAGGAAGAACCGGACAGCATTCTGCTTCAGTTTGGCGGGCAAACTGCGCTTAACGTCGGTGTGGAGCTTTACGAGAAAAAAATTCTTGAGAAGTACAACGTAAAAGTATTAGGAACCCCGGTAGAAGCTATCGAAGCTACCGAAGACCGCTTGCTGTTTGCAAACAAGGTTACAGAGATAGGACTAAAGGTTGCGTTAAGTAAAACTGCAAACAATATCGATCAGGCGGTTTCGGCTGCCGAAAGTATCGGTTTCCCGGTTATGGTCCGTATTGCTTATGCACTCGGTGGATTGGGTTCTGGTATTGTAAACAACAAAGAAGAGCTCCTTGAAAAAGCGCGGCGGGCTTTCACCTTTACAAATCAAATTTTAATTGAAGAATCTCTTTACGGCTGGAAAGAAGTTGAATATGAGATTGTACGCGACAGGTTTAACAACTGCATCACAATCTGCTCGATGGAAAACATGGACCCTATGGGAATACATACCGGCGACAGCATTGTAATTGCGCCCGTTCAAACTCTTTCCGCTGCCGAAAATTTCAAGCTTCGTTCAATCGGAATAAAATTAATCAGGCATCTCGGAGTAATCGGCGAATGCAACATTCAATATGCTCTAGATCCTAATTCAGATGATTACAGAATTATAGAAGTAAATGCAAGGTTAAGCCGCAGTTCAGCTCTTGCATCAAAGGCTACCGGTTATCCGCTTGCATTTATAGCAACAAAGCTGGCGCTTGGATACGCGCTGAACGAGGTTGCAAATATTATTACGCAGGAAACTTCTGCATGCTTTGAGCCGGCGCTTGATTATGTCGCATTAAAATTCCCTCGCTGGGATCTGCAAAAGTTCAGACAGGTAAGCACGCTGCTCGGTTCTGAAATGAAATCAGTTGGCGAGGTTATGTCTCTCGGAAGAAGCTTCGAGGAAGTTCTTCAGAAAGCCATCAGAATGCTCGACATAGGTATGAAAGGATTCGTTGGGAATAAAATTTCGTTTGATGACCTTGACAAACAATTAGCACAGCCGACCGATAAAAGAATTTATGCCATCGCTCAAGCATTGAAGAAAGGATATTCGGTTGATAAAATTTACGAGCTGACTAAGATAACCAGGTGGTTCATCTTTAAGATGAAAAATTTAATTGAAACTGAAAAGAAACTTACTGGAATCAAGCTTAATAAAATTTCCGTTGACCTGATGCGTGAAGCAAAGATGAACGGATTTTCCGATATTCAGATCGGGCAGCTTGTTAACGCTACCGAGTTTGAAGTTAGGAATTACAGGAAAAGCCTCGGGATTGTCCCTGTTGTTAAACAAATAGATACTCTTGCAGCAGAATATCCTGCGCAGACAAATTATCTCTACCTAACTTATCACGGAAAAGAAAACGATATTCAACTTGGTCAGAAGAAACAAATTGTTGTTCTTGGAAGCGGCGCCTACCGCATCGGATCATCGGTCGAGTTCGATTGGTGCTGCGTAAATGCAGTGATGAGCCTTAACAAGCTCGAATATAACACAATTATGATTAACTGCAATCCGGAGACCGTGAGTACCGATTACGATATTTGCGATAAGCTGTACTTCGAGCAATTAACATTCGAGCGTGTTCTCGATATTTGCGAGATTGAAAGCCCCGAAGGCGTAATTATCTCGATGGGAGGACAGATTCCCAACAACCTCGCATTAAAGCTTCATAATGCAGGTATAAATATTGTCGGCACCTCTGCGCAGCAAATAGATAACGCTGAAGACAGGCATAAATTCTCTCAGATACTTGACCGGCTTGAAGTTGACCAGCCGGAATGGAAAGAATTAACGAGTCTTGATGAGGCAAAAGAGTTTGCTAAAAAAGTTTCTTACCCGGTTTTAATCAGACCGAGCTATGTACTAAGCGGCGCCGCAATGAGCATTGTTGTTTCAGATGAAGAACTTGAGGAATATCTTAAGAAAGCATCGGAAATAAGCCGTGAGCATCCGGTAGTGATTAGTAAATTTATTACTGAGGCAAGAGAAATTGAAGCTGACGCAGTTGCAGAGAACGGTGAGCTTTTCTGCTATGCAATTTCAGAGCACGTCGAGAATGCAGGCGTGCACTCAGGGGATGCCACAATTGTTCTTCCGCCGCAGCGAACTTACCTTGAAACAATGCGCCGGGTAAAGATTATTACAAAGCAAATAGCAAGGGAGCTTAAAATAACCGGACCTTTCAACATCCAGTTTATTGCTAAGGATAACGACGTAAAAGTAATTGAGTGCAACCTTCGTGCATCACGAAGCTTCCCGTTTGTATCCAAAGTCTTAAAAATTAATTTCATAGACATTGCAACCAGACTTATGATGGGAGAAAAGGTTCCGAAGCTTGATAAGTCATCTTTCGATGTAGATTACGTAGGCGTTAAAGCTCCACAGTTCTCTTTTACTAGATTGAAAGGCTCCGACCCAATTCTCGGCGTAGAAATGGCTTCAACCGGAGAGGTTGCATGTCTCGGAGACGACTTCAACGAAGCTTTTTTGAAAAGCTTTTTATCTACCGGTTACCGGATACCTCAAAAGGCAGTTATGCTTTCCACAGGTACTGCAAAAGATAAAGCAGATTTTCTGAATGAAACAAAAAAACTTTTTGATATGGGACTGAAACTGTATGCTACAAACGGAACTGCGAGATTTTTAGGCGAGCATGGAATAATTGCCGAAGTTCTTAACTGGCCTCTTGAAAAGGTTGAACCCAATATTATCACATACTTAAACGAGGGCAAGATCGATTTGGTAATCAACATTCCAAAGAATGAAGAGAAATACGAGCTGGATAACGACTACATAATACGAAGAAAAGCAGTTGACATGAATGTTAACCTGATAACCAACATCCAGGTTGCAAAGAGATTTGTTAAATCATTATCAAAGTTGAATGATTTGCCGGTTAAAAGCTGGGACGAATACAATTAAAATGGCTTTTTTCTTCTCAATATTCTTCACGCTCTATGCAGCTCTAAACTTTTACATTTGTGTTAGAGGCTGGCAGGCGCTTGAGATCGCTCCGCAGCTAAGATTTTATTACCTCGTTATCTTCGTCTTTGCTTCTCTATCCTACCTTATTACGAAGTTCTTCACTAAATTTCTTCCGGACTTCCTTTATGACATAATGATATGGGTTGGATCATTCTGGTTTGCTTTCATGGTGTATTTTTTCCTTGCTGCAATACTTGTTGATATACTCAGGCTGGTTAACTTACAATTCCATTTTATGCCGGCACAATTTTATAATAATTATCTCCAAACAAAGGCAGTTGCCGGTGCTGTTGTTTTAGCCGTTGTTTCTTTAATAGTTTTTGCCGGTTATTTAAACACAAGGGTAGTTAAAGTAAATACTTTGGAATTAAACCTGCCTAAAAAGAACAGCAATATAAAAAGTCTTAATGCTGTTCTGGTTTCCGATATTCATCTTTCACCGATGGATAATGAAAAGTTCCTTTCAAAGATAGTCGATAAGATAAACTCACTTAATCCGGAAATAGTTTTTATAGCGGG
>JAJYIL010000123.1 GCA_021790055.1 Bacteroidota bacterium | reverse complement strand
CAAACGCTTTTCAACTATCTAAGAATTTTTAGGATAGTTTAATAACTTTCTGTAAGTGAGTCTCGCTTTTTCTTTATTCAATTTAAATATTGAAAATTTAAAGGCGTTTCTCACTTAATTATTTTAGGATGACCATCTTCTTTATGCTTATTGAAGAGCCTGATTGCAGCCTGTAAAAATAAACTCCGGTGGAAAGTTTTGAGCCGTTGAATGTAACCGAATATTTACCGGCAGGCTTATTTCCATTTACCAGAGTTGCTACTTCCCTTCCCAAAATATCATACACCTTCAATGTTACAAAGCCAGCTTTAGGAATCTGGAAATTGATTGTTGTTGACGGATTGTATGGATTGGGATAATTCTGATAAAGACCGAAAGTTTTTATTTGAGAAAAATTATTTTCATCGATCCCGGTTACTACGGAAGTATCCGGTACCGGAAGCATTGAATTTGTAAAAATATGAAACTCTCCGGGTGAAAGCGTTAATCCTGTGCTTGGAATATTAACTGCTTCTCCGGTAAAATAATCATACCAGGTACCTGTATTTGGAAATCCGGAGCTGGATGTTTGAGGTGCAACAGAAAAGTTCCCGATGACTACAACATTTATCGAAGGGCTGTAAAGTGTAATTGATTTAATATCGCCGGCAAGGTTTGTTGTAAAATTATCAGTTCTGAAAACATCATAATTCTCTTTCAGCTTTATCAATGCTTCGGTTACTTTGTAAAGGCTCATTCTTTGCGGATCGTTAAGATAATCCCAGCGTATCGGTTTGTCGCCGGTCCTTCCATTAAAATTAATTGAATAATCATAGCCAAGCTCACCAAACTGCCAGAGCATTTTTGGTCCGGGTACGGTATAGAAAAATGCCGAGCACATTTTTACTCTATTCAAAGCAGTAGCTAAATCTTTAATGCTATAGCTACCGCTGGAATTTCCATAATTTAAACATTGATACATCAATCTTTCTTCGTCGTGGCTTTCCATGTAGCCGACTAAACCTGCAGTGTTCCATTGCCATTCTTTATAAGAAATTCCTGATAAATTTGAACCGGAAGAATATCCCATTGCAGCTTGTTGGTATGCATAAGCCATATTGTCCCAAACCATTAACCCGTAATTTGCAACCGTGTCTTCTTCTGCATTTGTTACAAACTCTTCTAAAATAATATAAGCGCCGGGACTTACAGCCCAAACTGAATCAGCAATTTCTTTATCATTTGCAACCCTTGATGCATCATAACTACTCTGCCAGTTATTATAACCGTTTGGAGCTTGAGTATAACCGCCTGCAAGATCAAATCTAAAACCATCGACGTTGTAATTCGTCAGCCAATATCTTGTAAAACGATGGATGTAATATTTAGTCTCAGAGCTTGAGTAATTAAAGTCATTGCCTACATTATATGGATGTGTTGCCACCGGATTCAACCACGGATTGTCTGCTGCCGGACGGTTATTTGTCGAGTCCCAGTAAAGCCTTGCAAGGGGAGATGAATTCATTATATCGTTCATCGGCGCATCAAGTATAACTGCCATTCCATTCTGATGAGCAGCATCAACAAAATGCTTTAAACTATCCTGCGATCCGTAATATTTATCAGGTGCAAAATCAAAGTTTCGATTGTAGCCCCAGCTGTCATTGCCTTCAAATTCCATTACTGGCAAAAGCTCAATTGCATTAACACCGAGCCTCTTCAAATAAGCTATTGTATCAATCAATGTATGGTAGGAATGAGTGGAAACAAAATCTCTAACCAGAAGTTCATAAATGACAAGATCAGTTTTTGCAGGTCTTTTGAAATTTACATCTTGCCATTTGTATTCAGACTGACCGGTTTGAAGCACCGAAACTATTTCAGAAGTTTTTCCGGAAGGATATGATTTCAGGTTTGGATAAACAATATTACCAGACGGAGAAGAATTAATATACTTGTCGTTATCCGGATCTAAAATTTTATGAGCATACGGATCTGCAATTCTGATATTTCCATCTACAAGATATTGAAAAGCATATTCCTCCCCGGGAGAAAGATTATTCAATGTAATCCACCAGATAACGCTGTCCGGTGTAACCTGGTATTCATTCATCATATAAGAAGTGTTAACTTCCCAGTTGTTGAAATCTCCAAGTACATAAACGAAAGATTTTCTGGGCGCAAACAAAACCAGTGTTGCCGATGTAGGAACAGCTGCATCATAATTAATCCCGTACTCAACACCTGCAGGAGGAGGAGCTTGTTGAACTGCTGGATTATTTACAATTGCAAATGCCAGTGAATCGATGTTGCCGGAATTATCTGATGCAATAACCGTAACATGATTAACTCCAGAAGGAAAATTATTCGATATGAAAGAATAAGTAATCGTATTACTGCTTAGCTGCAATTTCAAATTCCAATTTATATAAAGCGATAAGCTTTTTAGAGAAGTTCCCACAGTAATGGCAGTAGCCGAAAGATTAAGCGTATCATTTTGGCTCGCAAACAAAGGCGCACTTAAAGGATCGCTATATTGCGCCGGTAAAGTTGGACTGTTTAAAATTAAATTTAATCCTTGTGAATTTAAGGGAATAAAGATATCCGGTCTTGTTTGTTTTGTTCCATCAGCACTTCTAAAAACAAAATCCAAAGCTGTAATATGTTCAGAAGTATCTGTAAGTTTATAA
Organism: Bacteroidota bacterium; assembly: GCA_021790055.1. Lineage (GTDB taxonomy): Bacteria > Bacteroidota > Ignavibacteria > Ignavibacteriales > Ignavibacteriaceae > FEN-1297. Next base: position 5,492 of record JAJYIL010000123.1, on the reverse strand, counting down.
AAGGTTCTTGGGTAACCAATCGTCAATTTATATAATTGCGAACCTTCATTTGTTAAAGCCGGTTGCACAGAATTATTTCCCCAAGTTCCAATTACATGCTGCCACAATCCAAGATGTGTAGTAACTCCGGTGTGGGCATAAACAGTGCCTGTATAATTAAGCAATTCTGTTGCGCCAGGTTGTGCAGCATCGAAAATGACTACTATAGAATCATTTTCCGTAGGATATTCAGGTATTGTTTTTACAATCTGAGAAAATAAAAATTGAAAATTAAAAACAACAACAAATAGAATAACCGGCTTTAACTTCATTCGGATACTTAAAATTTATTACATCATTTTGTTGAATGCCGGCTTGCCGCCTTTTACCCATGCGGTGTAAAGCAAAGCTGCAAAGTCCTCGGCAGACTTATTAAACTGTATTTCAGTTATATATTTAGTTCTAAACCACAACAAATTATAATATGCATTGCTTCTTCTTGAATTAGTCTGCTTGAATGCAAAATTATCTGCATCCATTAAAATATTGCAGACTGAATTTGCATCGGAGATATAATTGAAAATATACTCCAATGGATTTTTAACAAGCTTTACCGGCTGCGGATCAAATGAAGAATCCAGAGCTGCCAAATGATCATCCACCATATGAATTTCATAACGGGCATGGACGCCTTTCTGGTCGGTCAATTGTCCGTTATAATTCATAACTGTATGCATCGGCTGATGTCCGTCTGCAACATAATGACCGAGATCAGCGGCATACCTAAGTGCCTTCGCTTTGTCTTTATCCTTAAAAGCCAGGATTAAATTCTGGTAAGTCTGCAAGGTTGCCCACGGAAGAATTCCTTGTTTGATAACTTCTTTCTCTCCATATTCAGCGATTAGAGAATCTTCATTCTCAATCATATTGCCCGATAAGAACTCTTTGTAAAAATCAATATCTATATAATGCTTAGGAGCCTCGGTTTTGTCGTCCTTCTTACGGATGTCCGGATCAGGCGCATGTTCTTCAAGATAATCTGCCCATTTCTTATAGCTCTTCATTGTAGATGGAAGATATAGAACAGCCTTCTTGCTGATCAGTTTATGTCCTTTATCTCCCCAGGGAAAAGCAGAACTGGTTAAAAAGAAAAAGCAGGTAACGATTATCGATACAATTAGTACATTTTTTTTCATATTCTTTATCCCGTTATTTTAATAAATATTTTTATGTTAATGGCTTAATCATTTGAAATTCCAGCGGGTCTTTCAAATAAAAATTCGGGATGAAACATAGCATTCAATTTCTTCAATTCAAAAATGAAATGGTACTACCCGATTAGGTAGTTTTCTTCTTGAAATACCCAATATCTTGTAGACATTGGGTATTTCATTTGTTGCTAAATTCACTTGCGTTTATTAAATATGCTATTAAAGTTTTAAAATTATGGCAAAAGATTATAAAGAATGGTTCAAGCAGTCCGATTATGATTATGAAACTGCAAAGATAATGTTCGATTCCGGCAGATACTTCTATGCCGTTTTTATGTGCCATCTTTCAATTGAAAAAGCTTTAAAAGGATTGTACCTAAAAACTACAAAAAAGGTTCCTCCAAAAATTCATACACTAAATTATTTTATAGAAAAATAGAATTGAGTCCTGGGAAGGACTTGACTGATTTTATTGATAACATGGATGACGCCGGTATCGCTACAAGGTACCCGGAAACACTTTCACCAATCAGTAGCAGATACGGGAAAGGAAATACATTTATAATATTAGATAAAACAAAAATGGTGTTGAGTTGGATAAAAGAAGATCAAACAAAATTATAAAGTTCTTTATTGAAAGATTAAAGGAAGACGGAATAAATATCGACAAAGTAATTCTATTTGGATCCTATCATAAAGGCAGACCACATAAGAATAGCGATATTGATATAGCAATTGTTTCAAATGACTTTAAGAAAAAAGATGTCTTTGAACTTGGACCAATGACAGGGAATGCCGTTAGATCAACTATTCGCAAATTCGACATACCAATAGACCTTATCAAGCTTACTGTGAACGAATACGAAAACGAAACAAGAATGATTGCAAGCTATGTAAAAGAGGGAAAAGTAGTTTATTCTAAATAGCAATACAGTTTTTTTTATTCCACAAGTAAATAATCTCAATACTTTCATTAAATCCGATAATTTCTTTAAATTTGCGGGAAAATTTTTATTTATCTTAACAAACAAAAATCAATTTTATGCTTAGTAAAGAATACATAGAACTTGAAGAGAAATATGGTGCACATAATTATCATCCGCTTGATGTAGTCATAAACAAAGCCGAAGGCGTTTGGGTTTACGATGTCGACGGTAAAAAATATTTAGACTGCCTTGCCGCATATTCGGCGGTTAACCAGGGTCATTGCCATCCAAGAATTGTAAAAGCATTAAAAGATCAAGCCGAGAAAGTAACATTGACTTCACGCGCATTTAGAAACGATCAGCTTCCGTTTTTATATAAAGAATTATGCGAGCTGACCGGTTATCAAATGGTTTTGCCGATGAACTCCGGTGCAGAAGCAGTTGAAACAGCGCTTAAAGCAACAAGGAAATGGGGATACAAAGTAAAAGGCATTAAAAAAAATGAAGCAGAAATTATAACATGCTCAAATAATTTTGCCGGAAGAACAATCTCAATAATTAGTTTTACAACGGTTGACCAATACAAGGATGGTTTCGGACCGTTTACACCCGGATTCAAAATAATTCCATATGGAGATTCCGGAGCTTTGGAAAAAGCAATTACTAAAAATACTGCCGCTTTCTTAGTCGAGCCGATTCAAGGAGAAGGCGGAGTAATTGTACCGCCGGATGGCTACTTGAAAAAAGCATTCGACATCTGTAAAAAGAATAATGTACTATTTATCGCGGATGAAATTCAATCCGGACTTGGGAGAAGCGGAAAGCTTTTTGCTTTTGAATATGAAAATATTCGCCCGGACGTTATTATTATCGGTAAAGCTCTTTCCGGCGGATGCTATCCTGTATCTGCAGTATTATCTTCAAGTGAAGTGCTTGGCGTTTTTAATCCAGGAGACCACGGCTCTACATTCGGCGGTAATCCGCTTGCTGCTGCAATTGCAAGAGAAAGCATAAAAGTCCTAATTGAAGAAAATCTTATTGAAAACTCATATAAGATGGGAGAATATTTCAGGGAAAGGCTGCGCGGTATAAAATCGAAGCATGTAAAGGACATTCGCGGTAAAGGATTATTCATCGGAGTTGAATTAAAGCCGGAAGCAAACGGTGCCCGCCGTTTTTGTGAAGCTTTAATGGAGAAGGGCATCCTGTGCAAGGAGACCCATGAAAATGTTATCCGCTTTGCACCTCCACTTGTTATTACAAAAGATGAAATTGATTGGGCAATACTTAAAATTGAACAGACATTAAAAATGGATTAATTGTTTGTTGTTTGTAGTCGGTTGTTCATAATTTTTGGGATACCACTAATTACCGACTACATACTTTTAACCATATACAAATCAGTCAAGAAAATCTTTCAAGACAACTTTTGTCGATTCGATAGCACTTTTTAGATTCATTATCCTTTTGGAAATGCTGGCAAAATCGTTACTCTTACCGGAAAGCTCTATTCCGAGAGATTCATCGCCTATCTTATTTGCACCTACGGAATAGCTTGCGCCTTTCATTGTATGCGCTTCCTTTATAATCTTGTCAAGATCATTCTCTGAAAAAAATTTCTCAAGCCTTTCAAATCTTTCGGTAATGTCTATTACGTAGCTTCTCAGTAAATCTGTCTGGAACTCTTTATCACCCAGGCTCATCTTTTCAAGAACATTAAAGTCGAAAATCGACTGACTATCCTCTTTAATGGATTGCTGCGATTTCTCCTTCTGGCGGTCGATGCTCAGCCATTTATCCAGCATTTTAATTAGCTGGTCTGGGATAATCGGCTTTGAAATATAGTCATTCATTCCAGCTTCAATGCATTTTTCCTTGTCGCCGATTAAAGCATGCGCGGTAATTGCAAGTATAGGAACTTTGCTTGCTTCTGTTCCAAGCTTCCTTATTTCTTTGGTTGCGGTAAAGCCGTCCATCTCCGGCATTTGAACATCCATAAGTATCAGGTCATATGAATTTTCTTTAACGGCTTTTATAGCTTCAATTCCGTTCAAGGCTGGTTGGGCATAGTAACCTGCATCGTTGATTATTCTAAGCGCAACCTTCTGGTTAATTAAGTTGTCTTCTACCAAAAGAATTTTATATTTTTTTCTTTCCTTCTTCAAGCTTTCGATTAACATCGGATCCTTTATTATTTGATTAGAGGTTCTTCCAACTTCTTTTTTAGAGGCGCGTTCAATTTCCCGGCTTGCATTTTTTTGCTTCTTTAATGCAACCGAAAAATAGAACCGGCTTCCTTTGCCATAACTGCTTTCTACATCTATATCTCCATTCATCATTGATACGAATTGCTTGCAGATAACAAGCCCCAGTCCGGTTCCGCCGAACTTCCGGGTATGTGAACCGTCTGCCTGTGTAAATGGCTGGAACAAATCGCCTACTCTGTCCGCTGGTATTCCTATTCCCTCGTCGGTTACCGATGCCTTTAATACTACTGTTTCATTATTTTGTTCCTTTGAGGATACGTCGATCCGCACAGTGCCGCGATCTGAAAATTTAACCGCATTGCTTATGAGATTAAGAAAAATTTGTCTTAGTCTTGTCGGATCTCCAATAAGCGATGTTATGGTACCTTCTGCTATGCCGATAACAATCTTTAATCCCTTTTCAGTTGCCTTTTGTGAAAGAAGCGAAACGGATTCATCCAAAATGTCGTGGAGGTTGAAGTCCGTACTTTCAAGCTCCATCTTCCCGGATTCAATTTTCGACAGGTCAAGTATGTCATTCAGAATTTCAAGAAGTAGCTCTGCAGAATGCTTCGCGCTTGTAGAGAACTGATTTAATTCATCTTTATCCTTGTACGCACCTTTTTCAATAAGTGTAAGGAATCCAAGTATCCCGTTCATCGGAGTCCTTATTTCATGGCTCATATTTGCAAGGAACTGGCTTTTAATTACCGCTGATTGAGTTGCCTGGCGGGCTAACTGATCGGATTTTAATTTCTCACCACGCAGCGCTTCCTCTGCTTTCCTTCTCTTATCGTCAGCCATTATTTGATCGGTTATATCCTCCATACTTCCCTCAAAATAGAACTGGCTGCTGCTCTCATCCTTAACTATGCGGTTGTTAATCCTTACTATTACAAGCGATCCGTTTTTCTTTCTTAAAGTAAGCACATAATTATTTACCGAGCCTTTTTCTTTCAGCTCTTCTAGAAGCTTATCCCTTTCCCATGCATACCGGTATATGTCCTTTGTTATGTCCGTCTTCAATAATTCTTCCTTGCTTTCATAACCAAGAATTTTTACCATCACCGGGTTTACCGTTAAAAATTTTCCTTCAAGGTTAGATTGGAACATACCGGAAGAAGAATTTT
>JAJYIL010000122.1 GCA_021790055.1 Bacteroidota bacterium | reverse complement strand
ATCCAGTTCCATTTCATGTTAATTAATTCATTTCGGCGCATGCCGGTATAAAAGGCGGTTGTATAAAGATTCCTTAAAAAATCATATTTAGTATTTGTTAAGATGGATTGAAGTTCTGAAAACGATATAAAGACAGGAAAAGTTTTAGAAATTTTAGGAACCTTGATTTTTTTAAACGAATTTTCGTAAAGATAATTCCAATTTATTGCCTTGGTAAATGCTGCTTTAAGAGTACGATAATAAAGACTGGCTCCTCGCTGAGTTCTGGAAAAAGTTGTAATAATAAATTTATCGAGAGTGCGGACATCTAAACGATTAATCATAACATCACCTGTAAAATCAATTAGCAATTTGAATGAGAGGTTTACAGATGATAAATAACTTTTTGATTTTGTGGCACTTATATATTCGACGTACTCGTCACGGAAATTTGAAAGCAGTATGTTTTTAACTTGCTGCTTTTGTTCTTGAGATGAATTTTGAAATGTGCCCATGAACTTATAAGCTTCTTGTATATTGATTGTTTTGGTTGAAACAGTTGTACGTTTTCCGTTTACTTCATAGGTGAGTTGTAAGAAGGGCGACTTCTTAGTTTTCGAAATGAACATTAGATAAACCTCCTAATGTTCGGTAGGGACTAAGTAGGGACTGACTGAAAAAGTTTACAATTAAAGCTAAAAGAACTAAGAATCCTGATTACTCTTAATCAGCAGGTCGCGGGTTCGAGTCCCGCAGGGTGCACTAATAGTGCGAAAACAAATCATTTTCGCACTTTCTTTTTTTAAAGGGCTGTGACATCTTACACAAATTTATCTTTTTTAGCCCCAAAATCACTTAGTTGACAATAGCAACTATGGCAAAAACTATTGCAAAAATTTTCTGTCATGATATTGTAAAACATAGTCGTTGCGATCTTTTAGGTTTATTAACTTTGTTGGGAATAGGTCTATCCATGAAACTTTTGGCTGATGTCAGAAGGGATTTTAATGTGCCGTTCACGGAAGTAACTATTTTCCGCAATGCGATAAATACGGAACTTTATTTCATCATTGGCTAATTCATTACTTTTAAGCAACCTTCATAGCTATATATATTTTTCGCAAAATACTGCGATACATAAATATTTTTCATAGACTTTAAACGCTTTTCACAGGCTATAAATGGTTTTCATGAAAGAGAAGCTACGGAACGTGGAAATTTAGCCGGGTACGGGGCTCTAATCGATGTCCTAAGCTTAAATGTACCGGTGCCGAACCGACTTTCGTTGAGCGAAAAACATAAAAAATATTTTGTTGATGGGTGGAACGTTTATACGGTAAAGCATCAACTGCAGGAGACGCTTTATAATCATTTAGTCTTTGCACTAAAGTATGAAGGAATAAATCTCTTATTCTTCAAAAAATTATTTGAAAAATTGAATAAGGCTGAAATTGAAGAGTGGATAAAAAAAGAACCTCTGAGCATTTATACCAGAAAGATTTGGTTTTTATATGAGTGGTTAATGCAAAAACAATTATCGGTTAAAGATTTAAAAGAAGGTAATTATGTTCCGCTGATAGATGACAAAATTCATTATACTTCCGCCGTCAGCATAAATTCGAGCCGGCATCGTATTAAAAACAATTTACCCGGCACTGTTAATTTTTGTCCGCTCGTTTTTAAAACACTAAAGCTGAAAAAATACATAGAAGAAAAATTTAAAAAACGAACTTACAAATGAATGTATAGTGCACTCAAAGGTTAAATCCAATTGGAAAAAACAAGCGCTTGTGGGTTTATCCGGCAGATAAAAAGAGAAAAGCCTTAAAAAAAGTTAAAGTTAATTTGGTACTTGACACCAAATTAATAAATCATTATTTTAACTTAGTTAAACGTTTAACCATTTATGACTAATCCAACTATAAAAGACGTCGCAAAAAAGGCCAAAGTATCTATTGCAACAGTATCTTTGGTAATCCATAATCATAAGAGAATCCCGCAGAAGACGAAGGCAAAAGTTTTAGCGGCTATAGATGCGTTTAATTATTATCCAAGCCATTCTGCCCGAGGCCTGGTGAACAGGAAGTCAGGCAATATAGGCTTCGTGCTTACAGAAGATCACTTTTTAAGAACCGAACCGTTTTATACCCAAATCTTTATCGGGACAGAATTTGAAGCTCACGCCAATGAGTTTTACGTTTTGTTAACAACTATTAATCCTAATTTTCGTTCATCTGATAAATTGCCCCGCTTTATTTTAGAAAGAAATGTTGATGGACTTATTATCGCCGGAAAAGTACCTCTCCTCTTCATTAAGAAAATAAATAAGTTTAACATCCCTACTGTTTTTATAGATTACTTACCTCCTGCAAAAAATAGTATTACGGTTCTGCCGGATAGTTTCAAAGGAGGGGAGCTGGCAACCAACCACTTAATTCAGTATGGTCATAAAGAAATCGCTTTTATAGGGGGAGATATCGAACATCCAAGTATTATAGAGAGATTTAACGGCTATAAAAAAGCGTTAAAAGATGCCGGAATTAAAATAGACGAAAGGATGATTGATATTGAAGAAAGCTATCCCGGCAAATCAAACGGCTTTTCTGCTGCCGAAAGATTAATTAACAAGAATAAAAACATTACCGCCATTTTTACTTGTAATGATGCTATGGCAATCGGAGCGATGCAGTATTTGAAGGATAGAGGAATTAAAATACCTGATGATTGTTCAATAATAGGATTCGACGATGTAGTCTCTGATAATGTTATTGAGCCTGAGCTTAGCACAATAAGAATTCCTAAAATGGAAATGGGAGTTGAAGCTATGAAACTGATGGCGGATTTGCTGAAAAAGAATTTAAAAGAATCTAAGAAGGTTTTATTGCCCATAGAATTAATTACACGAGAATCGACAATAAGAATTTAATTTTTACCAAATAACATATGAAAGCAGCAGTTTTTCGGGGTCCTCGTAATCTAAGTATCGAAAACTATCCGTTAGGTAAGTTGGAACCTCGATATATTCGTGTGCAAATTGAAGCCTGTGGAATATGCGGCACTGACTTTCATATTTATACCGGTGAATCATATTCCAAGCCTCCTGTAATTCCCGGACATGAGTTTACAGGAATTGTTGTTGACAAGGGCGAAGGTGCTTACAACTTTAATATTGATGACCACGTAGCAGTGGATCCCAATATTTACTGCGGCGAATGCCAGTATTGCCGGGAAGGCAAAATAAACTTCTGCTCTAATCTAAAAGCCTTAGGCGTTAGTTTAAATGGCGGCTTTGCAGAATATTCAATTGTACCGATTTCTCAAGCATATTTAATTCCAAAAGAATTTTCATTTTTGTCGGCGGCTTTTGCAGAACCGCTCTCTTGCTGTGTGCGCGGTATAGATAATGCATCTATTAAACTGGGAGAAAGTGTTGTAATCATCGGTGGTGGAACAATTGGTCTCTTAATGCTTCAGCTTGTAAAACTAAGAGGTGCCGGTAAAACTATTTTAATTGAACCTGTTGAAAAGAAAAGAAATTTAGCTTTAAGCCTTCATGCGGATTTTGTGTTTGATCCTAATTCACCTGAAATGAAAAGAGATATTTCCGATTTAACTTCAGGCGGTCCGGATGTTGTAATTGAATGTGCTGGAAACAGCGCTGCTGCAAATTTAGCAGTTAGTCTTCCTAAGCGAGGAGGTAGAGTTGTTATATTCGGTTTATCAGAGAAAAAAGATACGATGAATATTACTCTCCAGGATTTTTTCCTAAAAGAGCTTTCGATTAAAGGATCATTACTTAATCCATTTACATTTTCAAGGGCTGTGGAGCTATTGGTGACCGGAAAGGTTAAACCGGATAGACTTCAACCGGAAATTATGCCGCTTAGAGATTTGAAAAAAATTTTATCTGAACCACGTAAATCATCTGTCATAAAATATCAAATAACACCAAATTAAAAAGGAGCACTATATGAAAAAAAATAGACATTCTTTTTGGTTCCTAATGATACTGATGGGTATTTTGTTTAGTCCGCTAATACTGTTAGCCCAAACAAATTACACATTAAATCAAATTGCCGGTTTTGAAGGAACTTTACCTTCTTTCTGGAACATCGGTAACCAACCTTCAGGCAGCACTCTTACATGGGCTACCGATCAATTCATTTCAATGGGACATTCTATTGAAATACAAAAGAGTGCAACATCAGATTCTGCGGCATGGGTCTCCGATAACATGTGCGATATATGGTCGCCCAATGTACCTGCAAATGTCGATCTTCTTTTCGGCGCCTGGATTAAAACCTCGGGTGTAAATACCAATCCGACTTCAGACGATCAAAGATGGTATATCGCATATACTTTTTATGATACTTTAGGCGCATTAATTGGAACAACTAAACTCCCAATTGATCAATCGCAAGCTACTAGCTCAGGATGGATAGCCGATACAACAACTGTTGGTCAGGTTTCTTTGCCGGTAGATGCTTACAAGATGATCATCAGTTTTGTTGGCGGTAAGAATGCAACAGGTACAGTTTGGGCTGATAATTTTATCTTTACCGGTAGGGACGGCGCTTGGGCTGGACAGGATTGGAATACATCTTTAGGGTTGCCTACAGGATGGTATTATTGGTTCCCGCCAATTGGAGGAGTAGTTATGTTTAAAAGACAAAATCAGGAATTATAGTCAAATAAAAAATATATAGAGGTAAGGCAGCTAATAAGAAAAAAGAGCATCCCTTCATAAGTTTATAAGTAAAAGCAAATACAAAATAAACACATAGAAAGGACGCTCTTATGAGTAGTGAAAATAAAATATTGGACTTCAAGAATCAACAGTTTTATGTAGGTATAGATGTACACAAAAAGAGTTGGAGTGTAACAATCAGAAGTGGAGGGATAACATTGAAGACATATTCATCAAATCCCTCACCGGAAGAGTTGAATGAATATATGAGAAAGCAATATCCGGGAGGGAGCTATAATAGTGTATATGAAGCGGGATTCAGCGGTTACTGGACGCACCGTCGGTTGGAGCAGTTAGGGTTCAAGAATATAGTGATATCACCTAATGAGGTGCCAACAAACGGAAAAGAAAAGCAATATAAGACAGATAGTATAGATTCCAGGAAATTAGCCCGTGAGCAATGATGGAAAAAGTCCTTGAAAAAATCCCGGCAGATGAAATCTACAGGCGGAAAGGGACGTAGGCTATGCAGATAAATTCGCTTTACCAGTTGTATAGTACGAAGTTTTCGGGAGATAAAAACCTAGGTGAAGAAAATAAGCTACTGTTTATGCCGGATATCTTTAAATTTTTTCTAATCGGTGAAATGAAATCCGAGTACACAATAGCCCCAACGTTGCAGTTGTTGAACGCGAATACAAAAGCTTTCGATGACGAAATTTTCCGGGTGCTGAATCTTCCAAGAAATATTGTGACACCATTAATAAAGCCCGGAAATATAGTAGGAATATAAAAAGCGATGTAGCCCGCAAATCAGGGAAAAAAGATGTTGAAGTAATTGTAGTTGGATGCCACGATACTCAAAGTGCAATTGCAGCGATTCCTGCAACAAAAATAACTGGGCATATATCAGTTCAGGGATGTGGTCTTTGGTCGGTATCGAACTGCATAAGCCGGTTGTAACTGATGAAGCTATTCGAAATAATTTTACAAACGAATACGGCGTAGAGGATACAATTACTTTCCACAGCAACGTTATGGGTTTGTGGCTGATCCAGGAGCTGTGAAAGAGATTTGAATGAGACGATGAGAAAGCCGACTACAATGAACTAATCAGCTTTGCAAAGGAAGCTTGTGAATTTAAATCGATAATTAACCCGGATAGCACCGGCTTCTTGAATCCTGTCGACATGTCAAAAGCGATTAAGGAATATTGCAGTAAAACAAATCAGCCATGTACTGAGAGTAATGGAGAATATATCTGTTGCGTTCTTGAGAGCCTCGCATTAAAGTACAAAAGAGTGATTGAACAAATCGGAAAGATGACAGAGAAAGAAATAGAAAGAATTTATTTTGTTGGCGGAGGCTCGCAGAATAATTTATTAAATCAGTTTACTGTCGATGTTTGCGGGTTACCTGTTGTTGTCGGACCTGTTGAAGCGACTGCACCGGGAAATATTTTAGTTCAAACTGTTGCTAAAGGTAATGTTGAATCTATCAAGAAGGGAAGAGAGATTGTTGCAAGCTCATTCCCGGTAAAAGCGTTCTTACCCGTAGACGTTGCCAAATGGGATAAAGTTTATCAAAGATTTAAATTCAATTAGAAGGTGCCGTATAAAAAATAATCCGAGGTATTGCAGCGCACCTGGCTGTAAAAGTAAAAATCGATCCTGTTTGTTTCAAATCTCCTGTTGACAAGCAATATTGGAAAATTTCTTCCGACGTTAAAATACTTTTGAATATTTTTATCCGCAGTTGTAGCCGATATTTTTTGTTCTCCGCCCCTTACCTGGATGCGGTATCGCCTTCTTAATATGTCGAAAAGCGATTTATTCTCAAAGTCTATCGAGGTGAACGACGGAAGATTGATACTCGGGATAATGGTTATATCGTAGAATACCGGTTCATCATTCACCATCCTAAGCCTCTCAAAATAAATGCATCCTGCATCTATTTCTTTCTGAGATAATTGAAAAGTAAAGGCTTCTTCAAAGCTTCTTATTTCAGGCTTAACGATAATTTTTGTCTTCAAATTATCCTTGCCGACTGCCGAGGTAATTCCGGCAATTGACAAAATGCCGACGCCCTGGGGATTTTTCTGGACAATACTTCCCTTCCCGTGATGCTTCTTAATGTAGCCTTCATTCAGTAGCGCATTAAGCGCTATTCTAATAGTTGCTCTCGTTACACCGTAAGTCGAACTTAATTCGTTTTCCGACGGCAGTAGATCTCCTTCGGAGTAGACACCATCCGAAATCCGTTTCCTTAATATCTCATATACTTTGCGATGTTGTGGAGTTTTGTTCATTTAAAAATATCCGTATTCCTCATTTGGAAATATAAGAAATTTTACAGAACTTGTATATACAAGTTAAAAATAATCTTCAATTTTATAATAGTAAATATAATGGCAACACCGGTTATAATCCCAAAGCAAGGGCAGTCCGTTGAAAGCTGTATAATCTCGGAATGGTATAAGAAAAAGGGAGATAGAGTTAAGAAAGGTGAATTGTTATTTGCCTTTGAAACCGACAAAGCCTCGTTCGATGAAGAAAGCCCGGAAGACGGAATTCTCCTTGATGTATTATTTAAAGAAGGAGATGAAGTCTCTGTATTAACGACCATTGCAGTAATCGAGAGAGAAGGCGAATCAGTAAAAGAGTCAGCCCGGGAGCCTAAGAAATCGGAAGGATTACAGGGAGAAAATCAAATCGAAGCAAAATATGCCGGCACTCTGCTTGAGGAGAAGAAGCTTGGGGAAAAACCTGAAGCAGCCCGGATAAAAATCTCGCCGCTTGCAAAGAGGATAGCAATCGAGAAAGGAATACAATATTCAAATATTATTGGCTCCGGGCCTAAAGGAAGAATCATAGCCCGCGATGTTAAAGCAATCCCCGAACAGCTTGTAGGGAAAGCAGCGGAGGCTTACGAAGAGAAGTCCGAATACGAAGACGTGAACCTCTCGAATATTCGCAAAGTAATAATGAAGGCGATGCATGCCTCTCTTCAGAACTCTGCACAGCTTACACATCACCTCAGCGCTGATGCAAGGAGGATTTTATCCTTGAGAAAAAAAGTGAAAGCAATGCAAGAGGAAGGTTACATGCACAATATAACTCTGAACGATTTGATTTGTTATGCTGCCATCAAAGCGATAAAAAGGCATCCGGGCGCAAATGCACATTTGCTTGGAGAAAAGATAAGGAGATTTAAGAAAGTACATTTAGGCTTTGCTGTTGATACTGAAAGAGGATTGATGGTGCCTGCAGTAAAGAATGCCGATGAATATTCGCTGCAGGAATTATCTTCCCAATTGAAATCTACCGCAGAGCTTTGCAGAAAGGGAAGCATAAATCCGGACCTGCTGGCAAGTACTGCCGCAAGTTTTACTATAACAAACCTAGGGAACTACGGAGTTGAAATGTTTACGCCGATATTAAACCTGCCGCAGGTTTGTATTTTAGGAATTAACACTATAATCAACAGACCGGTGCAATTAGAAGACGGTGCATTCGGCTTTGT
>JAJYIL010000121.1 GCA_021790055.1 Bacteroidota bacterium | reverse complement strand
GAACACCTTCACAAAATTGGAAGTAATATTTTTATACTTCTCAAAATAAAAGTTGCCCGTCTGCCATATTACCTGAATCTTCTTATCTTCAAACTTTTCTACAAGTTCGGCAACAGCATTATTAATCGAGCCCGCGCCAAGACTTCCTCCGAGCACTAAAAGCGTTTTATATTCCGGCGAAAGACCGAATTCCTTCAACGCATCTTCTTTTTTTGAAGATGAAAGATTTGTTCTTACCGGGTTACCGGTTAAAAGTAACTTACCGGCATTCTTAAAATATTTTTTTGAATCACCGAAGCTGATATGAATTTGTTCTGCATATTTTTCAAGCAGTCTTGTCGTTACTCCCGGGTAGCTGTTCTGCTCAAGCAAAATTATTTTTGCGCCGATAATAGATGAACCAAATATTGCCGGTCCGGAAACATATCCGCCGGAGCCGATTGCAACTTTAGGCTTGAACATCATATTTATAAAAATTGACTGCAATATTGAAACAACAACCTTCAATGGAAATAATAAATTATCCAAGCTAATTCTTCTTGAAAATCCTTTTATCCAGATTGACTTGAATTTGTAACCAAGCTGAGGAACAACCTTTCCTTCAATTTTGGATTTCGTTCCTACAAAAAGAATTTCGGCTTCGGGAATCAAATGCTTTATCTCTTCAGCAACTGCAATTGCGGGGAACAAATGTCCGCCGGTTCCGCCGCCTGCAAATAAAAACTTATATCCGGTTCTTACTTTACTCATGCCTTTGCCGCCTCATCAGCAATTTGATTAACCGCAGTCTTGTCTATTGCATTTGATAAAGCAATGTTCACCAAAATCCCCACCGAGACACAAAGTAAAATAAGCGACGTTCCACCATAGCTAATAAACGGCAGCGGCAAACCGGTTGTCGGAACGATACCGCTTGCAACCGCAATATTTACAAACGCATAAATCGTAATCGAAAACGTAATTCCAAAAGCAAGCAGTTGACCGAACTTGTCCTTCGCTTTTTTAGCGACTAAAATTCCGGCAAGGAAAAGGACAAGATAGAATAGAGTTACAATTACAGAACCGATGAAGCCAAGTTCTTCACCAAGGATTGCAAAAATAAAATCGCCATAAGCTTCCGGTAAAAACAAATTGCTTTGCTGGCTTTGTCCCATCCCAACACCGAAAATATGCCCGCTGCCCAATCCAAGAAGCGCTTGCTTTACTTGAATATTCGGCTCGCCTCCGTGCTGTGCACTGCTGATGAAGGTTAGTATTCTGCTTCGCGAATGGGCGAACATCATCGCAATGATTGCACCTGCAATCAAGCAAGCTAACGCTGAGCCAAGAATGTGTTTCAGTTTGGCGCCGCCGACAAAAAGAAGCGCAAGAGACAAAACAACCAGAAGAATTCCGTTGCTTACATTCGGCTGAATAATAACAAGTCCAGCAACAATAATTACCCAGAAGAACAAATAGAAAAAACCTTCTTTGAATTTTCCAAGCATTTCATTCTTATCTTCAATAAGAACTGCCAGATGAATTATCAAAATTAATTTTGCCAAATCCGCCGGCTGGAATGAAAGGAAGCCGAGATGAATCCATCTTCCGGCGCCGTTAATATCCGGTGCGATGAACAGTGTCAGCACAAGAAGAAACACGACACCAAACATTGCCGGCTTGCTGAACTCCTTGTAAATTTCATAAGGGACAAAGCTGAACAGAATCATGAATATGATTCCGAAAATCACCTTGAAGAAGTGCGAGTTGAACAGATGAAATAAACTGTCGAACCTGAACTCGCTGTAAGTACTGCTCGCGCTCATCACAATGATTAATCCCAACAGCATCAGGATAAAAGCATCAAAGAATATTATTAACGCCAGCTTCTTCATAGCTTATTCACCGCTTCCTTAAAAACTTTTCCGCGGTGCTCGTAGTTGTCAAACATATCGAAGCTTGCACATGCCGGCGAAAGAAGAACAACTTCGTTTTCACGAGCTTCGTTGTTAGCCGCATGAACCACTTCTTCCAAACTCCTCTTAATTTCGACTTTAACGAAAGAATGGAAGAAATTAAAAACTTTATCTGCGGAAGAGCCGATGGCATAAATCTTAACTACTTTTTCTTTCACCAAATCTTTTATCTGATTGTAGTCGTTTCCTTTGTCCTGCCCGCCAAGGATTAAAAATATCGGCTCATCAAAGCTTCGCAATGCATACCAAACAGAATCAACGTTTGTCGCTTTGGAATCATTTATGTATTTCACGCCGTCAATTTCTCTAACAAACTCAAGCCGGTGCTCAACACCCTGGAATGAGCGTAATGCACTTACAATTTTTTCGTTGTCGGCATCGAACAGTTTTGCAGCCGCAATAACAGCCATTGCGTTTGCAAGGTTGTGCTCGCCTTTCAAATTTATATCCGACCTCAAGCAAGCAAAGGTTGTCTTTCCATCTTTTTGGAATATCACCGAATCATGCTCAAAGTAACAGCCGTTGGATTGTTTCTCATTCAAAGAGAAATAAAAATCTTTCGCATCATGTTTAGTTAATGAATCCGTCAGCGTCTTGTCATCTTTATTAAGGATTAAAAAGTCTCCGGCATCCTGATTCTTATAAACGCTTAACTTAGAGTTGATGTAATTTTCAAATTTATATCCGTACCTGTTCAAATGGTCCGGTGTAATATTCAGGATAACAGAAACCTTCGGCTTGAACTTGTCAATCAAATCAAGCTGGAAGCTGGAAACTTCGAGAGCAACAAACTCATTTTCTTTTACCTCAAGTGCAATTTCGGAAAACGCAGTTCCGATGTTGCCTGCAGTGTATGTCTTCAAGCCGCATGAATTCATAACATGACCGCAAAGTGTCGTTGTCGTCGTCTTGCCGTTTGTTCCTGTAATTGCAATGATATTTCCTTTACAGAAAACGGCAGCAAGTTCAATCTCGCTAATCATCTTTATATTTTTTGAAGCAGCCTCGACAACTACTTTTGCGTCAGACGGAACACCGGGACTTACAATCATAAAATCACAGTCAAAAACATTGACGGAATGACTGCCGGTTTCAAATTCGATATTGTTCTTTTTCAGAATCTCAATTGATTCTTTCAATTTAGATTCAGAACCAGAATCGCTGACGAACGGAATGCCGCCGAGCTTCTTAATTAATTTTGCGGCACCAACTCCGCTTCTAACCGCGCCGATAACCGATATTTTCTTTCCAGAAATTTCCATCATCTTATTTTGAATGAAGCCAAACTAATAATCGCTAATATAATGGCGATGATATAAAATCTCACCACAATTTTCGGCTCGGGCCATCCAAGCATCTCGAAATGATGATGGATTGGAGCCATCTTAAAGACTCTTCTGCCTTCGCCGTACTTTTTCTTAGTGTACTTGAAATATAATCTTTGGATGATAACCGAAACTGTTTCCATAAAAAATATTCCGCCGAGAATCGGGATGAGCAATTCTTTTTTAATAAGAATTGCAAGAATGCCGAACGCGCCGCCGATTGCAAGCGAGCCGGTATCGCCCATAAAAACCTGCGCCGGGTAAGAATTAAACCAAAGGAATCCAAGCGAAGCGCCAATCAAAGCGGCAATAAAAACCGTAAGCTCGCCCGAGCCCGGTAGATAAATTATGTTCAGATAGTTTGAGTAAATCGCATTACCGCTTACATAACAGATAACAGCCAGCGCAAGCATTACAATCGTAGTTGTACCAATTGCAAGCCCGTCAAGTCCGTCGGTAAGGTTCACAGCATTTGAAGTTGCCGCTACAATGAAAACGACTACAGGGATGTACAAATAAGAAAAATCAAAGTTTACATTTTTCAAAAACGGAACGGTGGTTAATGTATGAACTCCAGCAAACTGCGGCGAAAAATAAATTACAGAACCGACAACAACTCCAATAATAACCTGTCCAAGAAGCTTGTAACGCGCAATTAAACCGTTAGGAAATTTTTTTATTACCTTCAGATAATCATCAAGGAAACCGACGAGGCTTAGCCAGACTGTTCCGGCGAGGATTAAAATTATATAGGTGCTTTTTATGTCAGCCCAAAGCAGAACCGGAATGACAACCGAGAGAATTAAAATTATTCCGCCCATTGTCGGCGTACCGGCTTTTGACCAGTGAGATTTTGGTCCGTCGATTTTTTTCGCCTCGCCTATTTGTTTTTTCTGAAGCAGCTTTATTAACCTCGGTCCCAAGTACAGTGAAAGAATAAGCCCGGTAATAGCTGCAACAGCAGACCTGAAGGTGATATATCTGAACACACCAAATCCCGGAGGACTAAAAGTTTTATCTATGTACTCAAACAAATAGTAAAGCATTAACCATAAACCTTATCTTCTCGTTTAGCGATCAATTCTGATATTACTTTTGCAAATTCTTCCATCTTCATTCCGCGTGAGCCTTTGACAAGCACAACCGAATTGGAAAAATCAAATCTTGTTAAAAAATTCTTCAACTTGTCCCTGTCTTTAATAAGGACGCTTTCCGTACCGTTCTTTATCAATTCCGACTCAAGATTGACCATCATATCTCCGGTTAAGATTGCAAAGTCAATCTTGTTACGTTTAATCACTTTCGACAAATCTGCATGAAGCTTCGGGCTTTGTTCACCAAGCTCGAACATATCACCGAGCACTGCAATTCTTCTTTTATAATTTTTGAACTCCGTCATCAAGTCTATTGCATACCTCATCGATTCGGGATTCGCATTGTAAGTATCATCAATCAAGATTGACTTCTTAATCTTTTTTACGTTTAATCTTTTTTCAATAGGTTTGAACTTAGATATGCCCGCAGCAATTTCTTTATTATCGAGTCCGAGCCTTAAAGCAATTGCTGCGGCGGCAAGAAAATTTCTTGCGTTCTGTTCGCCATATGCCGGAAGAACAAATTCAAATGACTTTCCCTTATATTGAACTTCGACAACCGGCTTGCCTTCGTTATTTATTTCTTTAATTACTCCTTTGATGTCGGCAGTGTTTTCAAATCCAAAAGTAACTCTTTTAGGATGATTGAACATCGTCTTGCTTAGATAGCTATCATCGTTGTTGATGAAAACCGTTCCGCCCTTTGCCGCTGTGGTATTAAACAACTCAATCTTTTCTTCGAGCACGCCTTTTTTATTTCTTAAAAATTCCAGATGCGAATTTCCAATGTTGGTTGTCAAGGCATAATCCGGCTGCGCAATGTTTGCCGTATAAGCAATCTCTCCAAAATGATTTGTACCAAGCTCAAGCACTAAGATTTCATGCGTAAGGTTTGTACTGAAGATTGTCAGCGGTACACCTATATGGTTGTTGTTGTTGCCAATGGTTTTGTTAACCTTGAACTTCTCGCATAAAACAGCCGCGAGCATTTCTTTTGTTGTCGTCTTACCAGAGCTTCCTGTTATGCCGATTACCTTAGCGTTCAATTTGCATCGCCAGATTTTTGCGAGATCGCCAAGTGCGGTAGTCGTATCTTTCACCGTTATTACCGGAACGGGAAGCTCATTGAACCTGCTTAAATACTTTTCGTTGATAATAACAGCCGAAGCTTTCTTTTTAACGGCTTCAAGTATGAAATCATGTCCATCGAACTTTTCTCCCTTAACCGCTACGAAAAGTGAGTCGCCGCTAATCTGCCGTGAGTCAATCGAAATAGAATCGACCGGCTGAAATTTCTCAGGCTTGTATACTGCCGCTGTCGGCAGTTCAAAAAGGTCGTCCAGTGTTAAAAATAATTTATTCATTCACTTAAATATTTCTCTGCAACTTCTTTATCGGAAAAATGATTTCTTTCTCCGTTAATCTCCTGGTAATTTTCATGCCCTTTGCCGGCAATTAAAATTACCGCATCATCTTCGGAATTTATTATAGCATGACGAATCGCTTCTTCGCGGTTCTCGATAACCTCGCAGTTATCTTTTTCAATCCCGGATTTTATTTGTTCAATAATCTCGAATGGATTTTCAAACCTCGGGTTGTCGGAAGTTATAATTGCTCTTTTACTAAGCTCGCTTGCAATTTTACCCATTACCGGGCGTTTTGTTTTATCCCTGTTTCCGCCGCATCCAAACACGGTGTAAACCGGATGAGCATCCTTAACAATTTTTCTAATAGCAAGTAAAGCCTTCTCGAGGCTGTCCGCTGTGTGTGAATAATCAATTACTACTTTTTTATTTCCTTTACCAACAACTTCAAATCTTCCCGGAACTTGCATTGTATTTTTTATTCCTTCAATTGCAGTTTCTTTATTCACGCCAAGCAAAACTGCAGTTGCAAATGCAGCTGCGGCATTATAAGCGTTAAACTCCCCGACTAACGAAGTAGAAACTTTAATTTTTTCTCCATCAAAATTAATTAAAAAATATGTACCGGTAAGGTCAAAGTTTATATCGCTCAAAATAAAATCCGCATTGGCAGAAGTTCCGTAAGAAAATGATTTTGCTTTGGAATCTTTAACAATAGCCGAGCCGTTCCTGTCATCAATATTATAGATAGCGAAGGTTGAGCCTGCAAGCGAATCGAACAATATTTTTTTTGCGTTAAAGTAGTTTTCAAAGTTCAGATGGAAATCAAGATGGTCTGAGGTAATGTTGGTAAAAACGCCGGCGGCAAAGTTCAATGCGTAAACTCTATTCAGAACAAGCGAATGAGATGATACTTCCATAACTACTTGGCTGCATCCTTCATTTACCATTTCAAAGAAGAGCCCGTTTAGGTCACTTGATTCCGGTGTTGTAAGCGAAGTTTTAATTTCTCTGGCGCCGACATAGTTTGCAATCGTTCCAACTAAGCCGACTTTATTTCCTGCAGCCTCAAAGATATTTTTTATGAAATATGAGGTTGTGGTTTTTCCATTTGTTCCGGTAATTCCCACAAGCTTCATCTTTTTAGACGGCTCTTTGAAAAATGCATTTGAAATTTCGGCAAGAGCTTTCCGGCTATCCTTTACAAGGATCTTTGCAATCTTGTCGTGGACGAAAATTTCATCCGGCACACAATCGTTATCTTCAAGAACGATTGCGATTGCGCCTTTATTTATCGCATCAAGAATGAAGCGGTGCCCGTCGATTTTGTATCCTTTAATTGCTGCGAAGACAGCATTTTTAACGACGCTTCTGGAGTCGTAATAAATCCCGGAGACATCTTTCCTCTGAACCTCGCCGATTACCTGGATCGCTTTAACGCTATTTAATAATTCGGTCAATTCCATCAATAAACGCTGGCTCCTGCTATTTCAGGCTCTTTACAATTAAGAATGCAAGATAATCCTTTTTGAATTTTTGCGCCGGGTTGAATACTTTGCGAATTAACATTGCCGGAGCCGTTAATTCTATATTTGACACCAAGCTTTGACAAAACTGTAATGGCATCGCGAAGCGAAAGATTTTTTAAGTCCGGCATTGTACCGGAATTTTTATAAGCCAAAAGGATCTTAGTTGTATCATTCTTCTTTATTATTTGATTTGAATGATTCTGATTGTTAGAATTTTTTGCAACCAGAATTTCCGGCGCAGGAAGTTTTTCTTCTTGAGGCTGATTTATATAAGCGCCGGGATTAAGTGCAATAATCCTTTCTGCTACATTTTTGAAAATAGGAGCTGCGACAGAACCGCCATATCTTCCTATTAACGGCGAATTAACTAAAATTAAGCAGACTATTTTCGGCGCATTTGCCGGGAAGAATCCGACGAAAGAAGAATTGTAATCAAGCTTTGAATATTTTCCATCGATTAATTTTTGAGAAGTTCCGGTCTTTCCGCCTACTAAAACATTTGCAATCTGCGCGTTAGTACCGGTTCCTTCCTTAACAACTCCAACAAGAAGATTTCTCATCCGCGCAGATGTTTCTTCAGAAATTACTCTGCGTATCTCGACGGGAGTAATACTCGAAACAATTTCTCCGTCATGCCTGGTAACCCTATTAATAATCTGCGGCTGGTATAAGATTCCGCCGTTTACCAAAGCGCAATAACCTGTAATAAGCTGAATGGGAGTAACCATAACGGCATAGCCAAAAGACATAAATTCTTTTGTTACTCTTCCCCAATCCTCCGGCTTTCTCAAAAGTCCCCGTACTTCGCCCGGTAAATTTATGGCGGTATAATTTCCAAACCCGAATGCGCGAAGGTATTTATAGAATGTATCATCATTGAGGCTTTGAATCAGCTTCGACATTCCGATATTACTCGATTCTTCGATTACTTCGCGAGCCGTCAGCCAACCGGCTTTATGTGCATCTGTTATATAAACATTTTTAAGTTTATATCTC
>JAJYIL010000120.1 GCA_021790055.1 Bacteroidota bacterium | reverse complement strand
AAACAATAAAAAAGCTAACAACACTATTTATAAATAAGCCGTAGTTCAATGTAACTGCGCCTGCTGCTGCTGCGTCTTTTAATGTTGAATAAGGTCCTGCAAGCTTTGAACCTTGTTTAAGCACAATGAACAATTCTGAAAAATCAACATTGCCGAGAAGCAAACCGATAGGCGGCATTATTACATCACTTACTAATGATTTAACAATTGTACCGAATGCTGCACCGATAATTATTCCGACCGCCATATCTAGTACATTCCCTTTAAGAGCGAATTCCTTGAATTCTTTAAACATAAAGCACCTCCGTTAATTTGAATGGTTGTTAATTAAATATATATCCTGATTTTTTTTACGTTCGTACCGGTGTAACATGCCTGAACGTAATCTTCCAGGCATTTTCAATGATATTCCAGGTAGTTCCATATGCTAAAGAAGATAATTAACTCACTAAAAAATAATCAATTAGCTTTTAATTCACTAATTGGCACAGTTTTTTAGCATTAAAAGCCGGCACCTTGAAATCAAGGTAGAGAGTTTTAAATATATTTTGAATAAATTGAATGAAAGGAACAATTTTATGAATCGCAAATTATTAGATGCAAAAAAGATGTTTGCTTTTTTAGTCTCCGTATCAATATTGCTTTTGGTCGGATGCAATAATTCTCCGACAGGACCGCAGGCATCGCTTTCTACGGCAAACCAGGCAATGTTAAAGGTGATTGAATCCGATTCTGCCGTCGCTTCATTCACTCCAAATTACAATGAAGAAAGTGCGATGAGCATAATCGGGAAGACTACCACTGCTATTTACCCGGTACGGGTTGGACAGAAGATGAGACTGGTATCTAAAAACTTTACCTACACTATGGTTGGCGATACGGCATTCGGAACCTACACGGCAACTTTCGAAGGCGTCCTTTATGTTGCTGCGTCATATGATTCTTCAACTCGCACTCAAGATACTGTAATTCAGAAACCGTTTACTACGGTAATTACAAGAAAGGTTGTGCTGCTTAAGCTGAACAACAACAACTATGATTCGACAAATTTCGATTGGCGTGTCCTGGCAATTTCCCTTCCCGATGGGGGAACGTTGAATTCCAATATTATGATTACGAAGCTTACTATGTTTATGCCGGATGGCAGCGCAGTTATTATTAACGATCCGAATG
Source organism: Bacteroidota bacterium (assembly GCA_021790055.1). GTDB lineage: Bacteria > Bacteroidota > Ignavibacteria > Ignavibacteriales > Ignavibacteriaceae > FEN-1297. The sequence goes on along the minus strand of JAJYIL010000120.1, from coordinate 7,119 downwards.
ATTATTATTTAATGCGAGGGCAAATGCAAGGTAGAATGCACGCTCACATGGGCTGGGGAAATATGCCGGGCTTTATTCGAAATCAGAAAGTAACCATCCAGGTAACAGTGTCCAGCGCTTATGCCGATACAGACTTTGTAACCCTAACGTATGGTGCGGATATGAACGGTATGCATAGAGAGAAATTGAAATTCAATCTTGTGTCATCAACTCCCTCGGGAAGCGGCTATGTGAAAGTCTACGAGAGATCATTTGTTACCCGCTCATTCCCGGGATTTTCCACAGCGGTTATTAATGCATTCCCCAGACAGGTTGTATATGACGATTCTACTCCGGTTGAATCGGACACCTGGGGAGTTCCATATTTTGTTGAGCGATAATTGAATACTGCAGGCTTATCACTTGGTGATCAATTCCAGCCTGCAGCAAGCAGGCTCAATATAATATTTCGGAGGGCACACTCCTCACCCGGATTGACGGGTGGGGAGAAATATTTTTTAAATAACTTCCGGACCTTTGGAATCCGGCGTAACGAAATCTAAGAAGTTTTCCCTTAGAGATTGAACATTGAATATTCAGCTCACAATAATCAATAAGTTAAATTTCAGAATCTTTGGCTGGAGTATTAGAGAAATGGAGTAATGGAGTAATGGAATTGAAAATGATTTATTTCAATATTAAGTTGGTTCAAATGAAAAGAATAATTTTACTATTTGGCGTTATAACAGGACTATTATTAACCGGTTGTAATAATCCGGCACCTACCGAGCTTGTTCAAGACAATACCTCTTCTCAGAATCAGGTTCAATATCAGGTTATCACTAAAGATCCGACCGATGCCTCTTACAGCAACGGATACGATACAACGGGCGTTACATCTGTTATTCCACCTAATATTTATTTCATCAACATAAGCGGAACTAAAATTACCGAGAACAATTCTACAAGAAGAATTTCATTTGCGCAGGCTCTATTCACCGATAAATCCCGCCCGTTGATGGGGCAGGGAGGGCGCCTTATCGGTTACGGTGCTGCTATTTCCGGTATGCTTAAGTTTAACGGAATTACCGCGGACTCAACTCCGTATAGAATAAGATTTAGTGTAAAAGGAAATATTTTGGACAGCCTTTTAGGAAGCATGTTCGTTCTTAACAACAGATTTAATTTTAATTACGGATCGCAAGTCCATATTCAATATTATAGCGGGCATGGAATGCACGGCAATCCTTTCAATCCTGCGTTTGATTTTTATATAGCCACTCCGCAAGAAATTAATGGAAGTGTTAAACTTTCCGGGCGCCGCGCTAACAATTCGCTTACCGGTGAAGTTGAATGGAATAAATTAAATCCAGCCGACAGCATCGATCTAATTTTAGGTGTTGTGTCGATGCAAGGATCAACCTTTCCGTTATTTAAGATTAGAACTCTCGACAGGGGAAGGCTGGTCATTCCTACTAAGTTGTTGAATGATATTCCCGCGGCTAAATTTAACAAGTTTGAATTTACGTTTATCAGAAGAATAAGGATTAACCAAAGGGAAAGTGGTAAAGATATGGTCATTTTATCTCAAAGTATTCACAGTATAATTTTAGATATTCCTTGACAAAGTATATTGTAATAATTATTACGGTGTTCATCATGATGTTAGCAGCTAATATATCTGCACAAAGCTCATTCGAGCTTTCCGGCTATTGGCTGCCGGGTAATCCCCGCACTACACTGCTTAACGGCTTTGAAAGCAATCCTTCAAGCTTTTCTTTATTGAAGGATTGGGGATTAACTATGTTATACGGAAGCGATTTTTCAAACAGCATTACCTCCAACTTGTATCTTATTTCTCTTTCAAAAAGAATAGGCAGCAGTTTTCTTACGGCAAGATATACTCCCGGGTATCAAAAAGATTTTGTATTCAATAACGGTCAATCAATTGTCCTGCATGATTCAACAACGCAACCTCTCGATTCAAAATTCAGCTACAAAGAACTTTTCGGTCTGGGATATTCCTACAAGTTCTCTGATAAAGTCAGCGCCGGCTTTACATTCAGATATTTCACGCAGGATTTCAATCAAGAATCGGTCTACCCGGTTTTTTCAGACACTCTCTACCTTGTTCGCGAAAACGATGATGAGAAAGCAGACTTTTGGCGCGGGGATATAGGCGTAAATTATTCACCGTCCAATCTTATTTCTCTTTCTTTTTCAACCTTAAATCTCTTGAATGTAAATGCCAATACAGTTGATCCTCAAATTTCCCGGTATGAGCTAAAAAATGACAAAGGGTTTTTAGCAGAAGTATCATTCAGCCCCACTAAATATTTAGGTCTCAATCTTCTTTATGAAACCAGTAAGGATTGGATGGCAGGACTAAACAATTTCTTTAACGCTTTTAACGGAGACTTCGGCATTAGCGTCACTGCTTTTCACGATCAATACCAGACACCATATATTGCCGGAATAATTCCAGCAATATCATTTTCAACAAAGCTGTTCGGAATTTCTTTATCAGGAGTAAAATATTTTTCCAACAGGAACGTTGTTCATGCTTTCTCGGATTTTCAGAATTCCGGGTTAGATAACATCATCAACAACCGCTACAGCTCCGATAAGGCAGTACTCACCTTAACCTTCACACTAAATACAATCCCGGAGCGCTCGGTCGAATTTTTAGATGTGAATATATTAAATGAAATCTTCCCGATACTGAGCGATAATTATCTTGATAAGCCTTTTGCGATTGCAAAGGTAGTAAACGTTACAGATCACGTTGTAAATGCAAAGCCGTCAAGCAGAATTGAAGGATTAAACAACGGCAAGATCGAATCTCCAGTTGTAACTATTCTTCCGCATGATACGGTTGAAGTGCCGTTTTATACTATCATCCCGGCTTCTTATGATAAAAAGAAAGCAGGAATCTCATACGTGGACTTTTATCTTAATACAACGAATGAAGATCCCGACGACCAAACACAAAAGCCGATTCTAATTAACGGCATAAACTCCTGGGACGGCAAAGTAGTTAATCTCCGGTATTTCATTAAAAGAGATTATGAATACTCGATGAACTACGCTAAGAATATCTTAAGCAGATATAAAGGCGAGCTGGATACAATGTCCTATGCGCTTTCGATTTTTTATAAGGCGAGAATTCTGTTCAACAATTTTGTGTCGAACCTTGTATACGCAGCAAATCCTAACGCCGAGGCGGACTACGTGCAATTCCCTCATGAGACGATGCAGCTTAAAGGCGGCAACTGCGACGACCTAAGCGTTTGTTACAGCTCGCTCCTGGAAAGCGTAGGCATACAAACTGCGCTTGTTGATTACAAACCGGTAAACGGAATAGGTCATGTAAACGTTCTTGTAAATACTCAGCTTTCCCCTGAGCAGGCAAGATTGATTACACAGAATGACAGTAAATATTTTATCCGGAAGAATGAAGCCGGCCACGCCGAAATATGGATCCCCGTTGAAACTACTTCTCTTACAAACTTTGAGAAGGCGTGGGATTTAGGCGCGCAAAAGTTTGATGAAGACGCACTTGATAACTTAGGCTTAGCGAAAGGAAATGTTCAAATTGTGGATGTGTACTAAATTCCCGGCTTCCAAAGCTCGTAGAGATAAGAAATGTTGGAGTAACGGAGAATTGGAATTATGGAGCAATGAAGTTGACCGGCTTATTCCATTACTCCAATACTACAAGCAATTGTAAACATGATTTTAATAGTTAAGGAGAAATATTAAATGTTAAAAATATTTTTGTTTATTTTAGCTTTTGCAGGATTTGTCCCTGCGCAAACATTTAAAGTTGAAAAATTAAGTGGAAAAGCTTCCGCGCAAATAGGAACGAGCGAAAAATGGACAGCCGTTTCGGTAAATGAATCTCTCCCGGCAAATTCAATGGTAGAAACAGGGAAAAATTCTTTTATTCGGGTTGATAACGGGAAGATAATTTTCACGTTAAAGGGCTCATCCGCTCTTCCTCTGGCAAACTTGAAAAAGATGTCGCTTAACGATTTGATATTAGCGCTGGCAATGGAGGATATGTTAAATGCGCCGAAGAAAAAGCAGGAAGCCAACTCTAAGAACACCGCAGTTTATGGTGCTCAAATCAACGGGATAAAATCTCCGGTTGTTGAAACCGACGACTTTGGGGTCAAGAGATTAAATGGAGCAGTCCAGCTTGCAGAGAGCGGCTTTAGGGAATCGGCAGTTGTTGATGCAAAGGATACCTACAGGAAATATCCTGCTGTAAAAAATATTGCATCGTTTAGAATTTATTTTGCAGATGTACTGGCGGGATTGGGACTGAACGAGGATGCTTATGATGAGTATAAACAAATTCAGTCTCTAAAACTCACAAGCGTACAAGCTAAGCAAGTTAAAAATAAAATGGATGAGCTTGCAACGAAGATGTTGAAGAAATAGCAGTGAGCTTTATTCGATATTCCAATAATTGATTGAGCATTGAATATTGAGCATTCAATAGTTACTCATGTTACGCCGTTAATTCTTTAATTGTGCTCTTAATCGTAATCGAATTTAATCCGAGTAAGATCAAGACTACGATAAAAATTATGACTGACACGTAACATGAGCTGATAAAGATCTTAGATAAGTTTGCTACGGATAAAATCTTAATCCTAACGCAGCATCGACTGCAGAGCCGAAATCAGGCGCCAAACCGACCAGTACTCCGACTTCAAAAAAGAATTCAAGCGGATTATCTCTAGGCACAACGTCAACCCCGAATACTCCTCTTACACCTAAACCGGTACCGCTGCCTCTGGCATAAAAGCCCTCATCGCTATACCAGAAGCCATGTCCTCTTCCGAATCCTAATACCACACCCGGACCGGCGTAAAGGTTTGCGATACTTGAATGGAATGCATTAAAATGCCAGAGGTAATCTCCTCCAATGCGCGGACTCCCGAAATATGATGAACCGATATCAACTACGAATGCGTTTTCATTTTGAGTCCAGAATTTTAATGTAGCGCCGGTCGGATCGCCAAGCATTATTCCAAAGCCAAACTGCTTACCTTGAGGCGACTGTGCAAAAATGCTTTGAGTGTTTGCCAAAATAAAAATTGCCACAGCCAGAACAAATAATCTTCTCATCTTGTCCTCTTAATTTATTATTAAATCATGGTTTACTTTAGATTCCTCAAGACCACAGGCAATATTGTAATAAAATGCTTTTGCCAGTATTATTTCTATCACAATAGCCGACGTGAAATAAAATTTTTTCATAAACTATTGAGATAATTATTCACCTTGTGTAGGAAAGAAACAACATATCTTAAACGATATCGGCTTATTCTTGCGCCGGCATTTTCATCTCCGCCCACTCTTCGCGTGAAGGACCATAAATGCCGTTAACCTTCAAACCAGCCATTCGCATCAGCACAGTCATCTGCGCGCGATGGTGAATCTGATGAACAATAAGCACCGACAAAATTTTCCCTTTCTCCCATTCCTCGCCGTACATATTTACTTTGCCGGGAAGGCTTTCGTCTTTCCATTTTTTTGAAACTTCATCGACAAGAGCATCGGACATTTTTTTGTAAGTTGATGCAATAATTTTTGCGCTTTCCGGAACCGAAGAACTTTCATCGAATCCTTCTATCTTCAATCCGGTTCGATTCATCATCTCAGGGATAGTACCGGTAATATGCCATGCAAGCCTGCCGAGAGTTCTTACGTTATCATTAAATTCTTTATTTAATGATTTGTCGGTTAAGTTATTGAAGAGCTTTAGCGTTGAGTCCGATTCGTAAGCCCAATCGCTTTTGAAGTCTTCGATTTTGTAGTACATTTTTCCTCCAGTTGTAAGATTATTAAATGAAATTATGTATCTGTATTAATCCTAATCATGCTCTTGCTCTTTCTCGTAATCAAATTTAAAATTCGAGTAAGAGTACGATTAAGAAAAAGATTAAAAATTGCAGCGTAGCTTAGCTATTAAGTCCTTCAAGTATATACTTCAGCTTCAGGAGGTTGTCTTCCCAGTCTCTTTGTTTTATTCTCTCCTTCTCCACAACTTCCGGAGCAGCATTCTGAATGAACTTTTCGTTTGCCAGTTTCTTATTAATCCCGGCAAGTGAGCCTTCAAGCCTTGTTATTTCTTTCTGCAGCCTGTTCCTCTCAACGTCAAAGTCAATTAATCCTTTTAGCGGGACAAAAATCTCACAGCCTTTAAGCACCGCCGATGCGCTTGCTTTAGGCTTCTCAAGCTGCACATCAACCTTTACTTCTTCAACTCTTGCAAGTTTCTTAATGTATTCAACCTGATGCTCTTTTACGTGGGATGATTTTATAATTGCAGTTACAAACTTTGACGGAAGGATGTTCATCTCGCCGCGGATGTTTCTAATTGCAGTTATAATTTCCTGAACAAATTCCATCTCTCTTTCTGCTTCCGGATTTATTAAAGCCTCATCCGCTTTAGGATATTCGGAAGTTGAAATGCTTTCACCGCTTTTTCTTTCTTTCATCGCCTGCCATAGTTCTTCCGAAATGAACGGCATGAAAGGATGAACTATCTTCAAAAGATTTTCAAAGATTCCCAAAGCTCTTGTAAGAACAGCCGCCTTTATTTCTTCTTTGTCGGAATACAATCTATTCTTCATCATTTCGATATACCAATCGCAGAAGTCGTTCCAGACGAATGAGTAAATTATCTTCGATGCATTGTTTATCTCGAATTTTTCCATCGCGATGTTTAAATCGGACAAAGTTTTATGGAGCCGCGAGTAAATCCAATTGTCCGAAAAGTCAATGTAGCTGTCCTTCAACTCTTCAACAAACGGAATGTTCCGGGCATTCATCAATAGGAATCTTCCCGCATTCCAGATCTTGTTTGCGAAGTTTCTTCCTATCTCGCATTTGTCCGTACTAAATAATACATCCTGACCGAGCGGAGCTAAATAGATAATTGTAAAGCGCAAAGCATCGGCGCCGTATTCTTTTATAACTTCAAGCGGGTCGGGAGAGTTACCGAGTGACTTGCTCATCTTTCTTCCCTTCACGTCCCGGATAACACTTGTGAAATAAACATGACGGAACGGAATATCTTTCTTAAAATGAAGTCCTGCCATAATCATTCTTGCAACCCAGAAA
>JAJYIL010000119.1 GCA_021790055.1 Bacteroidota bacterium | reverse complement strand
TCATGGCATAAATAATCCAGACTATAATACTGAAGCCGAGGCTTAAGGCAATCCAACCGAAAATTTTTATTGCCCTGATTACAATAGCCGGATACGGCTCTACCAGGAACTTTTCAATTTCGCCGGTCTCACCAAGCTTTTTGTATTCGGCAGGTCTGTCAATTTTATATTCTGCAAGCGAAGTTCTGCCTGAAAAGATTACAATATCCATCGGGAATTTTTCCGGGCGAAGATGCGTATTGAAGAAGTGCACAGTAAAGATAAACCCTGTTGCAAGCAGAGCCTCATCGCTGTGAATTATTGTAGCTACGTTTATAAACCAGCCGGGAAGAATGCTTGTCATCATCTCCGGGAACCATAGAGTTAAGCCGGTAAAACCGATTACAAAAATTCCCCAGAATACCGCGAAGTAATCGAACTTTTCCCAGTAAGTCCATCTTCCATATTGAGGACGCTCGCCCATTCCTAAAAACCACTTTAAAGTACCCTTAAGGTCTTTTAAGTCATTTTTGTTGAACATCATGCTTTCGGAAGAAAAGATTAGTTTTCTCCATGTTGTCTTTTCTCTCCTCTTCATCTTAAAAAGGTCAATTAGATGAGTAATGAAGACGCTAACCATAATAACGGCAAAGAAGCGGTGAATGTAGCCTGCAGATTGAAAGCCTCCGAATAAGTGAGAGAGAAATACCGCCCAGCCAGTGTAAGAAAACTTCAGCGTCATCCCGGTAAGCGCAAGCCCTATGAAGCTGACAATCATCAATATATGAAGCACGCGGTTTAAGCGTGTAAACCTTTGGAACTGCAGCTTCTCTTTTTTAATCGTATGAAGCTCGAAAGGTTTCTCTCCTACAATTCTTTCTTCTTTTTGCATATCGATTGATTTTGATTCTTCCATAGCTTAACCGGATTTATTATTCTAAATCTTCATCTTCATGAGACAGCTTCTTTTTTAATTCTTTTCTATATTGAATAGAGCGCGGCAGCCATAACAAGGTGTGCACTCCTGCAATAAAGAAAGTACCTACAAGGAGTCCCGTCATCCCCCAGAACGTCCAGAACATAATCGGGTACTTAACCGGTTCGTGGTGCGTTGCATGAGTAAAGTATCCAGCAAATTGTCTTGTAGCGCCTTCATGGCACTTCTTGCATGTCTGCACTTTGTTCTGAAAGCTTAAATGTGAAGCCGGATTTTCAACGGGTAAAATATCATGAGCGCCGTGGCAGTCCCAGCATTTTGCAGTCTTAGCGTAACCAAGACGCGAGACCTGACCATGGTAGGTATCGAAATAAGATTCGGCATATTTTTTATGGCAGTTCCCGCAGATCTGCATAATTTCTAAACGAAAGCCAGCAGCATCCGTCCTTGATATTTGATGAGCAGTATGGCAATCGTTGCAAACCGGAAGTCTTTTGTCAGTCTTTGTAACTAATGGAGAATGAACACTGCCCTCAAGCTGTTTTTCTATTCCGTAATGACATCTTCCGCAAGTTGCGGCAATGTTTTTCCTATTAACGCTTGAGGTTGGATCCGAATGCGGAAGTTCCCGATGGGCTGTATGACAATCCGTACAGGTTGCAGTTACTGTTAATCCGCTCTTCAATAACCCTTTCCCATGAATACTTTCAATGTAGTTATGAATGATGTTGTGTTCCTTACCTACATACCTTACTGCAGCAGGCTCTCCCGCCCGGTGACACTTTGCGCAAAGGGTAGGAATGTTTGTATGGAAAGTCGGCGAAATAGGATTAGTATTTGCCAAGACATAATGAGAGCCGTGACATTCCACGCAAGTTGGCGCATTGGGATCTTTCTTTGCCAAAAGCTGCCCGTGAATGCTTTCGTTGTATTGCTCTCCCTCCTGTGCATGACAAATAGAGCAATCAACATTAGAAGTAATACCGGTACATGGACGTTCTAAAGAAGGATTAACCGTGTTGTGGCATTGACTGCATGAGACTTGCGAGTGAATAGAATTCTGCAATTGGACAACATCCACAAACATCGAACGACCGTCTTTTGATTTAAGGTTTGTTCTTCCATGACAATTCAAGCAATCCTGGTTTGCAACACTCTGTTCATAAAGTACCTTTTGAATTTTATGGGGCGGATGACAATCTATACAAACCGGCAGAACGTGCGGAGTCTTTTCCCACAACTTTCCTTTAATAATTTTCCTATGTACAACCTCAATTTCAGCATGGCACTTTGTACAGGTCTTTGCAATATTTTGCCTGGCAATTGTAGACTGCGGATCCGAAGGCGGAAGAATCTTATGGGGAGAATGACATGATGCGCAGTTAGGCGCAACGGCAAGTCCCTTCTGAAGGAGCGCAACACCGTGCAAGCTTTCCGAGTAGTTTTCAAGAATATGGTTTTCGGGGATCTTTCTTTGAACCTGAACCGGCGCGCCTTCCCGATGACAGCTTCCGCATAAGAAAGGGATTTTAATCGGTGCCACCGCAGACTGAGGATCTTTTACATTTTTTATATTATGAGAGCCGTGGCAAGTTTGGCATCTCGGTGCCAAAGGATCTCCTTTAGCAATTCGCATACCGTGAATTCCTTCTGAGTAGTCAGCTTGAGCATTACCATGGCAAGCACCGCACTGCGCAGGCGCAACATTTTTTTTATGCGGGAAGTCTGAGCCGGCAAGGTCAACATGGCAGTCAACGCATTGTACATCTCCATGAACAGAGGCTTTGAGTTCCTTGCCGTTTACATAGACAGAAAACGTTCTACCATTTTTTTTGCCGGTTAAGGTATTATCGCTGTGGCACATTAAACAGTCGTCATTGCTTTGTGCAAAGACGACGGAGCTTCCGCTAATAATCAAAAAGAAAAATAAGAGCAGCTTAGAAAACGATGAAGCTATCGTTTCCCTGTTAACCTCCAAGTGACATCTGTAATTCATAAGCTGCCGCCCCCGCCCTTCTAGATTCCTTTAATGTTATTATTATTTAAAGTAGGTGTATCAGCATCCTGCTTTTTAATTTTTTCAAGCTCAGCCGGGTGTTCTTCAATCATTTCTTCTTCAGTAAGATGACCGGTTATCCACGAGGTGTTCATCGGGTAAATTTCCGGGTTAAAGATTACGAAGTAAAAATGCCAAACGATAATTGCGAGAGTTGCAAGCCATGCTTCGTAGAAGTGGATGGTTCGCGCAATGTCCCAGCCCAGCTTAGTGAATAAGCCTATAAACGTATTATCAAACCACATTATTATACCGGTAACCGACATAATAATTGTTCCCCAAATAAGAGCCCAGTATTCAGCCTTTTCTACATAGCTGAACCTATCTAACTTAGGCTTTACCTTGGATAGACCAAGATTGAATTTCGCAACTCCGATTGCATCGTAGAAATCCTTTCGCTTCGGAAAGAGGTCTTTAATTAATTGTTTACCTCGTTCGGTGAACGAAATATAATAGATATGGTACAAGCTGACGGCAATCAATATTACGGCGGCTATCCTGTGAAGGTTGCTTCTATATTCAAATGCATTTTCGCTTAGAGCTCTTATATGCGATACCCACCACGAATCGGGATACTGAAGCATGAAGCCTGTAATAACCAGCGTAATGAAGCTCAATGCAAATAAGATGTGCTGTATTCTTTCACTTACATTCATTCTTAAATAGAGAGAATGATCGTGATGCTCTTCTATCATCATACCTCTCATCTTCAGCTTCTTTATTCTTGCCTTCTTAATGAAATCAAGAATGTTATGCAGGAACATCGCGCCAATGATTGAAATAATCATTATAATATACAGAGAAGCGATCCAGTATAAAATCGGGTCGGACTTTTTATCTGTTGTTGACGAATGGATTTTTCCAATTGCAAATTTTTCATTAGCACCGGGATGGCATTTGCCGCAAGTTTTTGCAAGGTTACCTTTGTAAACACTTGATCTCGGGTCATTAGGCGGTAAGATATCATGCACGCCATGACAGCTTGCACAGTTGGCTACAGTTGTAGCTCCGCCTTGTAAGGCTAAACCGTGATAACTGTTATTAAATGTACTCCATCTGTTCGGGTTCAAACCGTACTTTGCCGAAAGCCCCATTGAGCTGTGGCATTTAGAACATATCTGCTGAGAAAGATTTGCATAAGAAGTCGGCGCTTTAGGATTTGTCGGCTTCATTATATTATGTTCACCGTGGCAGTCCGTACAAACAGGCGCATCGAGATGCCCTTCTTTAAGTACGGCAACTCCGTGAACACTTTCCTTATATTTAGCAGCAATCTCTTTATGACATTGTCCGCACGTATTCGGTATATTCATTTTGTTAACTGTTGAAGTCGGATCGCTTGCCGGTTTCATTTTGTGGGCGGTGTGGCAGTTAACGCAGTTTGCAACTTTGCCGTTCCCTTCGCTTAAAAGCTTTCCATGTATACTATTTTCATAAGAGGCTATGAAACCTGCAGACGGTGAGGTACGTGCTTTTATTTGCGGGTTATCAAGATGACAGGAAAGGCATAATTTTTCCTGTGCCAATTTAACTACCGCAGTATCTTTAATTGTAATTGATGTAATTTGATTCTTGTGACATGTAAAGCAATTCGGCGAGCCTTTAACGCCTTCTCTTAATCCATTTGCGTGGGCGGATGTTAAAAATTGCGCCTTCTCTGATTTATGACAGCTTCCGCAGGCTTCAACAATATTCGAATTATTAAACTTTGAACCCGGCACTTTAGGAGAAATAACATCGTGGGTACCGTGGCAGCCAACGCAGTTTACATCCGGTCCGCCGCTAACGGTGTTGGCATTTAACATTTGCGGATGGAACGGATGCTTTAAGGCTATACCTTTATGACATGACTGACAGTCAATAGGCTGAATGTTTTTCTTATGCGGTATGTTATTAATATCGAATCCGGTATGGCAGGCAATGCATTGAACCTTAGCATGAGCCGATTGAGCAAGAACGCCTGAATCTACATAAAGTGAAATTGTCTTTTTGTTCTTGGTCATTGTAAGAGTGCTATCTGAATGGCAAGTAAGGCAGTCATCGTTAGTTTGAGCACCAAGTTTACCTGTAGTTACTAATACAAGAAAGGAGAGTACTAAGATGAAAAGTACATCTTTGGCAAGATGTATTTTGCGCGGATTGGATTTGTTTTTTTTGCTTACCATTTGCGAACAAGTAACTAACATGACTGCCTACCTGCAATATCGAATAATTCCATAAAAAATATAATTCCTTTATCGTCCCACCTACCACGGGTCTTTACTGAATTATTCGTTTGACCTAATCTTAAAAATGCCAAAGAACTTAATCCTTCACCCGAATTGTTAAATGAAACACTTATTTCTTTATTGAAAAAAGTTTTTTTCAACGCTTCCGGTTTTGTCTTATTCAACCGATTGTAAATGCAACTCCAAATAGGGCAACAACCAGAAAAACAAAGATTAAATAATAAATAACGTTTTTCATATTGAATTCCTTTTCCTAATAATTCATTTTCCAACAGCCGGTTCGTTCAATTAAACAATGATCTTCCAAAGGTATTTAACCAGTATTTTTTATCTGCAAGGCTTTGAAATTGTAATTCTGTATCTCTCACCGGGCTATTTATTTTCAAAACCGGAATATTTGTCCCGGTTAATACCTTCTCAATAGTATCCGGCATAGATGATATTGAATTTGAAAGCAGTCTGGTTTCTTCCATTATTATCAGGTCAGCCTTCTTCTTTTCAGCAAACTTGATAATAATTTCGTCGGCTCTTCCGAACATAATAACCTGAACGATATTTAGATTATCTTTAACATTTTCTCTTATGTAGCGGTTCATTTCTACTCTGCCGTTCTCTTCCATGCTAAGTTGAAGCTCATTCATTTCAGGAACCGAGGAGGGAAGGCTTTCATAGGCTTCCAAGTTAAGAATATAAAGGATATAGAGCCGGGCATTGTAAAGCTTAGACATCGAAACGGCATTCTCCAATCCTGCTAATGAATAATTTGTTAAGTCAGTTGGAAATAATATCTTACTTATCTTTATCATTTTTTAAATAATTGCCAGATTTAATCTCATTGGTAATGACAAAGAATATGCCGCAATACTTTTATTAAAAAAACTTGTTACAACGCTAGAAATTGTTGAAGAAAACCACAATTGAGAATAAAGAATTCAGGAGCTTCTCAAAATTGGGATATGTTGAATTACTTTGTTTACAATAGCAACGGTTTTAACTCCAAGGAATAGCATTACTTTATAAAAAAGGAATGACAGAGTAAGTCTATAGTTAGCAAGGTAACCGGAAATCTTAAACCGGAAGCTCGTATTAGTCATCTTACAGGTTAAGAGCGAATCTCCTCAGCTTAATGATAATGCTATATAACGTGGAAGGCTAAAGTATATCAATTACTTAGTTTTTTTAGATATCTAAATCAAACCAATGCCGGGATAGATCGTGCTCGACTTCCGGAGAAATAATATTTCTAAATTCATTTATAGATGAATCATACTTATAATCTTTCTCCCAGATAGAAATATTTTTAACAATGTCTTTCAAAGCTTGGGTAATCAGTAATAATTCATCATCCGTCATTGTTGGATGCAGTGATAGCCGGACCCATCCCGGCTTTTCGGAATAATCGCCATGGTCAATTTTTTCTGTTATATGATGAGATTGATCGGGACTTACATGAAGAAGGTAATGTCCGTAAGTTCCCGCGCATGAACACCCGCCTCTTACTTGAATACCGAAGCGGTCGTTCAATAACTTGACTACAAGGTTATAATGGATGTTATCTATATAAAATGAAATTGCACCGAGACGATTTTCTATATTTTCAGCGAGGATATGGAGATCGGATATTCTCTTAAGCTCGCTAAAGGCTATCTTGACTAGTTCGGCTTCGCGATGCTTAATTTTATCAACGCCCATCTTCTCCTTTAATTCAATGCAGAGAGCAGCTTTGATTGTTTGAAGGAATGCCGGTGTACCGCCGTCCTCACGCAGTTCTATGTTATTTACAAATTTATGCTCGCCCCAAGGATTTGTCCAATCAACAGTACCTCCGCCGGGATTATCGGGGACACGGTTGTGGTACAGCTTTGAATTAAATACAATAACACCCGGAGTTCCGGGACCGCCTAAGAATTTATGAGGCGAAAAGAAAATCGCATCAAGCCTTTCAAGCGGATCGGCAGGGTGCATGTTGATATTTTCATAAGGCGCAGAGCAAGCAAAGTCAATAAAGCAAAATCCGCCGTGGTTATGCATAATCTTTGCAAGCTTATGGTAAGGCGTTTTTATCCCCGTTACGTTTGAGCAAGCAGTGAAAGAGCCGATTTTTAATTTTCTATCTTTATATTTTTCAAGCAATCTTTCCAGAGCATCCAAGTCAACCAAACCTTCCGGAGTAGGAGAAATTTGTACGACATCTGCAATTGTTTCCAGCCAGGAAGTTTGATTTGAATGATGTTCCATATGAGTAATAAAGACTACCGGAGTTAATTCTTCGGGCAGTTTAAGAAACGATTTCAACTGCTCGGGAATTTTCAGTCCGAGAATTCTTTGGAACTTATTAATCATCGCAGTCATGCCGGAACCGGCAGTTATAATAACGTCGTCCTTCAGCGCATTAACATGCTGCTTAATTATAATATGGGCTTGATGGTAAGAACGCGTCATCAAAGTTCCGGTTACTGATGCTTCCGAATGCGTGTTGCCGACAAACGGACCGAATGTTTCAAGCATTGTTTTTTCAATGGACTCGTAAAGCCTTCCGCTTGCAATCCAGTCGGCGTAGATTATTTTCTTTTCGCCGTAAGGAGATGTAAAAAATTTATTTATCCCCACAATATTTTTTCTAAATTGACTGAAATATTCTTCCAAAGTATTCATTTATTTCTCTTTCAACCGCTAATAATTTCGCGGTGTTAAAAATACAAAAAGCAAATGCACAAATGCTAATGCAAGTTTTAAGTTGAAACTATTTTTTCTATCTTTGTTTAAAGTATATCAACAAATCATTTTTTCCTATGCAGTACATAATCGGCATTGACGGAGGCGGTACAAAGACTAATTGCGTAATTGCCAATCTTGAAGGAGAAGCATTATACGAATGCAGCGGCGGTGCAGCCAATTTTTTATTACTTGGAACGGAAAAAGTATCGGAAACGATTTTTAATTTAATTGAAAACTGCCGGAGGGAATTAAATATTTCGTATCGCGATATAATAGCAATAATCTTAGGTACGGCAGGTGCAGGAAGATTAGAAGATGCGGAAAGAATGGAGAAAGCTTTTATAGGATTTGCCGCTGTTAAAAATGTTTCATTTAATCTTTTCCAAGT
>JAJYIL010000118.1 GCA_021790055.1 Bacteroidota bacterium | reverse complement strand
ATAAGATATTTTTCTTTCTACCGATCATCAAGAATTCTTATAAGATATTGGAAGAAACTTAACAGCTAAAAAAGTAAAGAAGTGAAGTAGATTGCGCAATATACGGAATACAATTCCTTTGTTCCTAAAATATTTGTATTTGGGAATAGGAATATTTCTTTTCGAGGAAAGATAATTTAATCGCTTCTGCTTTGTTTCCCAATCGCTTGAAAATTGAGCCGGGTGAACTCTGTAGTAAACATGAATCTTAGAAATAAAGCCAATGCTGCCCGTCTTGCTTAGACGAATCCAGAGATCATAATCGTCCACTGCCAGCAGCGGATCTTCGTCAAAGCCGTTTACCTTTTCCAGGAAAGTTTTTTTTACCAGTACGGAAGAACATGTTATTGAATTTCCTTTAATAATCAGGTCATCAAAAGATCTCACTGCTTTATGTAACAGCGGAAGAACTTCATAATAACTCGAGAACAGGCTTGCGCCCGTAGTTACACTCATCGAGTAAACAAATGCACAAGCGGAATTATTCTCGATAGATGCTACCTGATCTTTCAGCTTATTCTTTGTCCAAAGATCATCGCCGTCTAAAAAAGCAATCAATTCTCCGGCAGATTTCCGTATGCCGAAATTCCTTGGAACCGACGGACGACCGGCATGAGCTATTTGAAAATATTTTATCCGCCTGTCTGAGCCGGAAAGCTCTTTTACTATCTCCACCGTTCTATCATTAGATGAATCATCAACAACAATAATCTCAAAGTTATTGTATGATTGATTTAATACCGATGAGACTGTATCTTCAATGTATTTTTCAACATTAAACGTCGGAATTACAACCGATACCAGCGGATTATATTTCTTCATCAATTCTTCAAAGAATAATTTACAACCTGTTCTACAAGTCTTTGTAAATAAGCTTGCGCAGTGTGCTCTTCGATTGATCGCCTGTAGCCGTTCTCTGCAATTGATTCCCTCATCTCTTGATCTTCTAAAAAGAATTCTATTAACTCCGGAATTTTATCAATGCTCTCGTAGGCTGCAATTTCCCTATCGATCTCGTAAATAGTATTTAAACCGGGAATAAAATAGCTTAGCTGGAATCCACCGCAAGCGTTTATTTCGAAATGTCTTCCTTTCACCTGTTCCTTTGTTTTTTTCAGAACGGCAAGCTGCCTGATGTTTTCCAATGACTTGAGTGACCAGAAAAGGAAATTTATATCTTTATAAATTGCGTTGGATAAATTCAGATTTATTTTCGATTGATTGAACACCCAAACCATTTCTTCCTGTGTTATTCTTTTTATGCCGCTGCCCCATCCGGTTCCGAAAACTTCTACTTTTACTCCTTCTTTTTTAAGATTCTTCATTATCCAGCCGCGCAGAGGGCTATATCCGCCGACGAAAGAAACATCATATTTAACAGGCAAGTCCAGCTTTTTATAAACATTTTTGTTGAAGCCAAAGGGAGAATAAATGACGTTATTAATTCCTTCAAGCTTATAACGCTGGTACATATAAAAATCCGGCGTGCTGAAGTAATCAAAATATTTTATCCAGTGCCGTACAAATTCCTTGCGCCAGGGATCATCAAAAAAATAAACCACGGTTTTGGTAATTTCTTTTAAGGACGTCAGAATGTCTTCTTCAAACTGATCGGTAAAAAGGCAGAACAATGAAACTTCCGGCTTTTCACTCTTGATGATCTCCTTGAGCTTTTTGTTCATTCCTTCTTTACCGCTTTGTTTAAATACGGCAATATAATCAAACAGAAAAACGTTCTCTTTGCCGTATATGTCGCAAAGAGGAAGATAAATATTATAATACTCGTATGAAAATCCTTGTTCTTCAATGCCGTAATCGTATTTCAATAACGCTGCTAATATTTTCATTTCAGTTTAAAGATTTAACTTACTCCCGGTTCAAAGGCGCGCCGGATTCTTTTGTTTACGAGCGCAATATATATAACATAGAGGAGACCAACCGTCAAAACAGTGTATGCAACTCCGCTTATCCCAAATATTTTTATAAAGATGAAGTTCAATATGATTGAAAAAATTCCAATAGATACTTTTGGGATTAAATATTTATTAGGTCGGTTAAGCGCCATACCGAAAACAGTTTGGGCTTGACCTGTCAAGAATAATCCGGTACCGAGACATAAAAACGGAAGCAAATACCAGTAAACGATATATTCTTTACTGCTTATCAGGATGATTAAATCCCTTCCCCACAACCATGTAAATAGTGTAGAAAAGACCGTTAATAAAAAAATGACAAGCATGTTCAATCTTATATAATGAAACCCGATATTAACGCTCTCTTTGTTTTGCATATCTGCATACTGCTTGAAAATTATCGGCGTTGCAAAATCGGAAATTATATTGTTTGGGACAATTACCAGACCGTTTACAAGAGCCATCATAGCGGCGTAGATGCCCACGTCGTAAGTTGAAAGAAGACCGTTTATAATCCACTTCTCGCCGTTCAGCTGCAGCCATCCGCTGAACCCCCAGATTAAAAACGGCGCCATGTACCCGAACAATTGCAATCTCATTTCCGACCGGGCATTAATGGCAAATGTTTTTTCAACAGTTTGTTCTTCCGGTAAATTTTTCTGAAAGACTATATGCTTAGTAATTGAAAATGCAAGCATAACAACTGAAAGAAGTAAAAATACATTTATAAGCTCTAAAATTTTAAAATGAATTAAGACAAGAAAGAATAAAATGGTAAACAGTTTTTCTGAGCCTTGAAGTATTGCATTCTCCTTTCGCTTTCTGATTAAGTTGAGAAGCGAATTAAAAAACTCCGTTAGCTTGGCTGTAATGATATAAATACCCGCGATAAGGAAAAATACTGCCGGCTCTGAAAGATTAATGGTTAAAGATACTCCGAACAAGATGATTGCTATAACAAACAGCACAATGCAAGCTGCAATTAAAATTTTATATACGAAACCTGTGAATAATATCGGAACGGATTTTTCAAGGTAGTGATAATAAAATCTTATAAATCCCTGGGCAAGAGGACCAAAGAACGACATTCCAACAAATACGGCAATTGTAACCACAAGTGCATAAGTACCGTACTCTTTGGGTCCCATACTTGATAAGACTTTTACGATCAGAAAGCTGAATATTACATTTGCCGCCTGACCGGCGAAGACCCAGCCTAATTCAGTGACTGAATCAGGGTTTATTTTGGAACGAACCAGCGCGTAAATATTTTGAAGCTGGCTCATAGATTATTGAACTTTGAGGCTGATAAAATAGTTAAGGTAAAGTCAACTTTGGGACTAAACCGGAATTCTTTTTTAGAAAGAGTGACGTGGATGGAAAACACAAAAATTTTTCTTTCCGCTGTTTTATTCAAGTGCTTTTTCCAGTGGCATTTAGTGATTTCAATTCTTTAGGCAAATATAGAAAAATACTTCGTGAATTTATACTTTCAATAGTAGATAATAAGTAAATTAGGATAGATATTTGTACCAATATTTTAATGGAGTAATTATTCAGCTTTCATCCATCATTATCGCTAAGAATGAAGAGCGGAATATTTCGCGGTGTATTGAAAGTCAACTCGAATGCATCGATGAGATAATTGTCCTTGTCGACGATAGTACAACCGACAAAACACTTGAGATTGCAAGGTCTTATCCAAAGGTAAAATGTGAATTAGTAAAGTGGTGCGGCTTTGCCAAAACAAAGCAACATGCAGTTACATTAGCGTCTAATGATTGGATACTCTGGATAGATGCCGATGAAGCAGTTACCAAAGGGCTTTCCTCGGAGTTAAATGAATTTAAGTCTTCTTCCCCGGTTTGTTCTGCTTATTCGCTACCGAGGATGGCTAACTTTTTAGGTAGATGGATTAAGCACAGCGGCTGGTACCCCGGTAGGGTTGTCCGGCTGTTCAATAAAAATAATGCCAATTTAAATGATAATGATGTTCACGAAGAATTAGTAGTCAATGGCATTACCGGTTCACTTCAAAATCATCTTGAGCATTACACGGATCCGGACATCGAACATTACTTTATGAAATTTAACAGCTACACTTCTTTAGCTGCAGTAGAATTGGTTAGAAACGGAAAACGGTTTAGGATAACGGATATTCTTCTCCGCCCGCTATTTATCTTTATCAAAATGTATATGCTTAAGCTTGGCTTCCTTGACGGCGTTCAAGGTTTTATTCTGGCGGTGTTTTCATCCGCATATGTTTTTACAAAATATTGTAAATTTTGGGAGTTAAAAAATAAAATTAAGAAATGACTCTCGGCATAATTGCAAATCTTACAAAACAGAACGTCTTCGAAGTAATTTCCGAGCTAATAAGGAAATTAAGATTGCGTAATATTGATTTCATCTTAGAAAATACTTTATACGAAAGAAGAGACCTGTTAAAAGAAAAGATTGAGAGATCCAATTTCGCCGGCGAGAAACATCTTTGCGAAAATTCAGATATTATAGTTTCAATCGGCGGCGACGGAACAATGCTTGCCACAGCTTACAAGGCTCATCAATACGATAAGCCGGTGCTCGGAATAAACCATGGTAAGCTCGGCTTTTTAGCGGAAGCAAACATCAACCAGATAGATGCGCTGGTTGAAGAAATCAAAAGAGGCAGGTATAAAATTGAGAAGCGTATGGTAATTGAAACCGATTGCTGCGGACATAAGGTTGAAAAGTTGTTTGGCATAAATGATATTGTCATTGATAAAGGCGGCTGGCCTAAGATGATTGACCTTACAATCGAAGTGGAGAATGAATATGTTACAACCTTTGCCGCCGACGGTTTGATTGTAGCAACGCCAACCGGCTCAACAGGATATTCAATTTCTACCGGCGGTCCGATTGTAAGTCCCAGCGCAAATGTAATTACGCTTTCGCCGATTTCACCTCACAGCTTAACCGTCCGTCCAATTGTACTTTCGGGCGATCAGCTTATTACAATTAAAGCCGAATCGCTCCACAAAGAAGTTCATGTAAACTGCGACGGACAGCGCGTGTTTGCTTTTCCTCCGCCGCTTAAGCTCGATATACGCAAATGCGAAAAGCCGTTGAAGCTGGTTCACACTTCATTATCCAATTATTTTGAAACTTTAAGAAACAAGCTCCTCTGGGGAATTGACTTACGAAAAAATTCTATAACAAGCCAGGACTAAAAATGAAAACACTGATTTTATCTATCTTTATTTTAGGAATGACAGCAATGGCACAGACAAACAATTTGAATACTACGGCTTTAAAAGATACTTTGATACCGGACACAGAATCACCGGATATGATTTTACTTGGCTATTGTACACGCCAAACTTTCCAGGATACAAGCTTTTCATGGTGGTTCAACTCTGTCTATGATATGTATGAAATTGATTCCACAACTGCCGACAGCCTTCGGGATAAGCTTAGCAATGTTAATATTACAATTGTAATGGGAACCTGGTGCAGCGACAGCAGAAGAGAAGTACCAAAGTTGTTCAAGATACTTGATTACTTAAAATTCCCCGAAGATAAAGTTTCTATTCTAACAGTAGGAAGAGATATGAAAGCCCTCGGCAATGAAACAGACAGCCTAAAAATAGAAAAGGTTCCCACAATCATTTTTTATCGAGGAAGTTCCGAACTCGGCAGAATCGTTGAATCACCCGAAGTCTCTCTTGAAAAGGATATGCTGAAAATTCTGAACGGATAATATATAGGCTTAATTGCATAGCTGCATGTTAGCTTGATGAAAACATGCAGTCATGCTTATTCTTTTCTATACCAACTTTCGATCTCCTACCTCTGTCTTCAGTTTTCCACTTCTTCCAATACCGGCAATTCTATTTTAGTAATCTCAAGCTCCTTAACTCTTGTCTTTTGGTTCTTGCCGTTCTTACCGGGCTTGCCATGTTTGCTATTCGGATTCAACTTATCATAATAATTCTTGTAAGAATAAATCTTGTTCTGGAAATTGCGCAGAATAATTTTATTCTCGTCGTGATGAATCACGTAATTCGGAGTCAAAGGGATTTTACCGCCGCCGCCAGGTGCATCAATTACAAAATGAGGAATTGCAAGACCGCTCGTATGTCCGCGTAAGTTTTCAATTATATTTAATCCGGTTTCAATTGATGTTCTGAAATGATTGGCGCCTTTGGTTTCATCAGCCATGTACATATAATACGGACGCACTCTAATCTTCAGCAGCTTCTGCATCAATTCTTTTACAACTGCCGGATCATCGTTCACACCTTTCATAAGCACCATCTGGTTGCCGACAGGAATTCCTGCATTTGCAAGCATCTCGCATGCCCTGGAGCTTTCAGGAGTTATTTCCCATGGATGGTTAAAGTGCGTGTTCAAATAAATCGGGTGATAGTTCTTCAGCATGTTGCAAAGCTGCGGTGTAATACGATGCGGAAGTACGCACGGCATCTTGGAGCCAATCCTGATGATTTCGATATGAGGGATCGACCTAAGGCGCTGAATTATTTTTTCAAGCATAGTATCGGTTAGCATCAAAGGATCGCCACCGGACATGATTACGTCGCGGATCTCAGAATGCTCTTCAAGATACTTGAAAGCACTTTCCAATCCCTTCATAGAGATTTTTTCGTAATCACCGACTTTTCTTTTTCTTGTGCAGAAACGACAATACATACCGCATTGACTCGTAACAAGGAACAATGCTCTGTCGGGATAACGGTGGGTAATATTCTGAACCGGGCTCATCGCATCTTCCATCAGCGGATCTTCCTCCGCATCGAAATCCTCAAGCTCCGCTTGGTCCGGAACACACTGGCGCCAAATCGGATCACCCGGATACCGGATTAAGCTTAGGTAATAAGGATTTATTCTCGCCTGAAAAAATTCATCCAGATCTTCTGCAACCTTGCGGTCAATCTTGAATCTTTCCACGAGCTCATCAACAGTATGAACGCTGTCTCTGATCATTTGCTGCCACAGTTCCATGACTTAGCCTCTAGTTGTTGTTAACAAAATATTTTCCGAAAACAATCAAGTGGTCGCCTACCGCGTAAAAGTCGTTTATCTGCGCCACTATCGAATAGTTATTTCTCATGTAAAAATTCCTGGTCTTTGAATAACTATCCTTGGAAGATGTCTCGGCTAAAATCCATCTTCCTTTATTTTCTTTAACAAACTCTTCGGCATGTTCAAGCAGCTGCTTGCCGATGCCTTTAATTTCATTTTCCGGGTCGACTGCAATCCAGTACAAATCGTAAACGCCGTCTGTTAGCGGTCGTCTGCCCGTGCAATGGTATCCGAGAATCTTTCCGTTGCCGTTTTCATAAACAAAAATATTGTAATCCGTTTGAAATGGATTACCTCCGGCTATCAGAATGAGCTCCATCGCAACTCCAACTTCAGTATCGGTAAAGTTTGGAATTTTCTTTAGCATCAATTCAACCGCCTTTACATCAGCTTGCTTTAACCTGCGTATCATTTCTTTTTCTGATTAATGCAAACCCGACAATTTTTGCAAGCAAATCCGGATACGATAAACCGGCAGCAGAAGCCGCACGGGCAAACCCGGAGTCAGTCGAGATATCCGGATTCGGATTCACTTCAATTACAAACGGAACATTATTTTTATCTAATCTCATATCAACGCGCGCATAGTCCCTGCACCCCATCGCTTCATAGGCACGTAGCGCAGTCTCTTCAATTCTTTTCTTTAATGTTTGATTAAGTCTTGCCGGACAGACCGGTTTCGTGTTTTCATAATAGACACTGTCTGCCATCCACTTGCCGTCATAAGTAACAATCTTCGGCAGTCCGTCGGGAAGTGTCTTAAATTCAATCTCAGAAATCGGAAGAACCGAATCACCAAGTATTGCCGCGTTCAGCTCTCGACCTTCGATGTACTCTTCAATTATTACGTCCTGCCTGTACATCTTCTGTAAAAAGCCGAGCTGCTTATCAAGCTTCTCAAAATCATCAACCACGGAAAATTCCGAAATGCCTATGCTTGCATCTTCGTTTAACAACTTAAGAATCACCGGAAATCTTAAATTGAAATTTTCTTTACTGAGTTTGGTATTGAATTTAACGGTTAGAAAATCCGGTGTGTCGATTCCATGAGTGCTAAGTATGTTTTTTGTCCGTTCCTTATTCAGGCAATTGCCAAGACAGGAAGGAACGTTTCCGGTAATGTTATACCCGAGAAGCTGGAAGACTCCGGCAATACAATATTCGTATGATGAAATTCCTTCGACAGCTTCTACAAAATTAAAGATTACGTCCGGTGAGTAATTATTGATTTGTGAAATTGTCCTTTCGATATTGCCGTCAACTGCTAAATAATCA
>JAJYIL010000117.1 GCA_021790055.1 Bacteroidota bacterium | reverse complement strand
GAGCATTTTGGTCGCTGAAGCAAAACAGCTTGAGCGATCACTTTTTAATTCAATAGATATTCTTCCATAATCAGTGACTAAAATGAATAAAATAATTCCTGTTATTCTTTTTTCAATAACGTTTGCCGTGAGTGGTTTCAGTCAGGATCTAACGAATCAAGATTCGATTGATGTTACTGTTATCGATTCTTATGTTACACCGGAAATACCTCATGAATTTTTGCTTTCTTTTTTTACAAGCAGCAAATGTAAATCCAAAGTTATAATAGATAATAAATACGTATATAGAGTATCCGATACTTTAACCGTGGATCATAATATTAAGGTAAATCTTACCGGGTTAAGCTTTAAAGCCAAATCTGTTCCGTTTATAATTGAAGTAGAAGATTCATCCGGGAGGAAATTTAAAAGTGAGCAGCATGATTTTGAATTACCCGGAGAAATTAAGATTCAGAGCGAGTCAAACTTTTTACTGCTATGCCTGTTTGGAGCTACGGTTTTTGCTTTGCCTTCGCCCATCTTTGTTGCATCGAACAATGGGAACTATTTCAGCTTAACAAAGGAAATTCCGATTTTAACAATTAGATCTTCAAGCTATAACTACCCGGCAGGATATTTTTCGGCAGAATACTCTTACATCTTCAACGCGCCGGATAAGAATTTCTTTAGGCTTGGATACAAAGAATTGTATGTAATCCCGGTTTTCGAATATATATCTCCGGGTGTAGATTGGTTTACAAACTTCCATGGTTACAACGGAATTAGCGCTGAGTTCACAATAGGCTGGGTGAAAATTTTCAATACCTTTACGGTTTATACCATGTACAGATTTAATTTAAAGCCCGGTGATGGCAGTAAAAACTTTAACGAAATTTCACTTGGGCTCTATTCGAGCTTCTTCTCAATTAATTTTTAAATTATGTTTGATAAAGAAGAAATACTTTCCGTCTCTCAGATTACAAACCGCATTAAACAAAGCCTGGAAGGGAATTTTTCCCGGATCGGCGTTATAGGCGAGATATCAAATTTTAAAGCGCATATTTCCGGACACTGGTATTTTAACTTGAAAGATTCCGGCGCAGTTATTTCGTGTACAATGTGGAAGGGATTGAACAATTATGTTTTCTTCACACCGCAGGATGGTATGAAGATAATTGTTAACGGCAGGATAACAGTTTATCCGCCGCGTGGAAATTACCAGCTTGATGTGCGGTCAATGAAGCCCGCCGGGGTTGGCGAACTGCAGGCTGCTTTTGAAAGACTTAAACAAAAATTATCTGCCGAAGGCTTGTTCGATGAGCAATTCAAAAAGCCTATTCCAACCTTCCCTAAGAAGATCGGAATAGTAACTGCGATAGACGGAGCCGCTTTTAAAGATATGATTAGCGTTGCCAAGCGAAGGTTCCCCCTGGTCGAATTAGTAATAGCTCCATCAAGAGTACAGGGGAGCGGGGCAGCAGAGACGATTGTCGAAAGCCTTCGGCAACTAAACGAACGCAGCGATATTGATGTTATAATTGTCGGGCGCGGAGGAGGTTCTATTGAAGACCTCTGGTCATTCAATGAAGAAATAGTGGCAAGAGAAATTTTCAATTCGAGGGTACCAGTAATTACCGGGGTCGGTCATGAGGTGGATTTTACAATCGCAGATTTCGTTGCCGACCTAAGAGCTCCGACACCTTCCGCAGCTATGGAAATAGCAACGCCGGACAAAAATGAAGTGCTTTCTTTCATCCGAAATTTCTACAACTCGGCTGAACAGAATCTAAAAGAGCTTATTGATGCTAATAGAAGTAGAATAAAAAATATTTTGAGCTCTTACGGCTTTCGTCTACCTATGGATTTAGTTAGACGAGGAGAGCAGCAAGTTGATAACTTAAATTACCGTCTTTTTCAAAATATAGATAAGAAGCTTGTTTCTACAAGTAACAAACTTTTACTTTTAATAAAAGGAATCGAATCTCATGATATAAACAGAGCCTTAAAAAAGGGCTTCGTTCTGGTAAAACAGGATTCCAGGCTTATCACGCGTGCGGCTAACTTTGATTCAACAAAAAATACTGGGCTAAAATTCTTTGACGGTGAATTAGAAATCAGGCAAAATAAATAAAAGTAAAATCTCTGTCTAAAGTGGCTTGCACTGAGCTATAACCCTTTCTCTTCGGAAGAGGGCAGGGTGAGCACATACCAATCACTTATGTATAACAAATAAAATAGATTTGGCTTTAGTGCGGAAAGTTTTAAATTACCGAGGTTAATTTTTTGAACTATTAAAATTCATCATGGCGAAAAAAAATGAAAGAGTCAGCTTTGAGAGCAAGCTAAACCGTCTTGAGGAAATTTCCACTCTGTTAGAGAGCGAATCAATCGGGCTTGAGGAATCAATCTCTCTTTATGAAGAGGGAATAGAACTTTCACGCGATTGCATTTCAACTTTAAAAAATGCAGAATTGAAAATTACCGAACTTAAAAAGAAACTGGACGATTTGGCGATTGAAGAAACGGATCAAACCGAAGAATAGACGCAGGGAAAAAATGAGCGATTTAAATAAATATGAAATTTTATCTAAAGTAAATTATCCTTCCGATATTAGAAACTTTGATGTAACGCAGTTAAAGCAGCTATGCTCTGACTTGCGTAATTATTTAATCGATACAATTTCCGAGATTGGGGGACACTTTGGCGGCGGGCTCGGAACCGTTGAGCTTACAGTGGCGTTACATAAAGTTTTTAATACTCCTGATGATTTGGTTGTCTGGGACACCGGTCATCAGGCTTACCCGCATAAAATTTTAACTGGCAGGAAAGAAGCGCTGCAAACAATTCGGCAGCTTCATGGAATAAGCGGCTTTCTTAAACGTACCGAAAGTGAATATGATACTTTTGGCGCGGGACATGCGTCAACGTCAATTTCTGCAGCACTGGGAATGGCTGTTGCCCGGGATATAAATAATCAAAAAAGAAAAGTAATTGCAATTATTGGCGACGGAGCTATGACCGGCGGGATGGCTTACGAAGCTATGAACAACTCCGGTTTGATTAAGTCGGATTTAATTGTGGTTCTTAACGACAACAACATGTCTATTGCCCCGAACA
The DNA here is from genome assembly GCA_021790055.1 of Bacteroidota bacterium. GTDB lineage: Bacteria > Bacteroidota > Ignavibacteria > Ignavibacteriales > Ignavibacteriaceae > FEN-1297. Next base: position 5,221 of record JAJYIL010000117.1, on the reverse strand, counting down.
TGTGGCAAATTTCCAACTACTTTACTGAAATGATTGCTCATCCGGACTACAACAAGGTTAAGGGACAAATATGGCAATTAACGGGAAAGCTTGATCATTTTGGAGACAGAGTGCGCCGTATAGCAGCGCGTCTTGAGAACGGCATAAAGGCAGTACTAACTCCTGGAATGCTGTTCGAAGCCTTAGGCTTCCGATATTTTGGTCCCGTTAACGGACACAACGTTCATCAATTGATTAAAATTTTTGAGCAGGTAAAGGGAATGAAGGGACCTGTTCTTGTCCATGTTCTTACTCAAAAGGGTAAAGGATATGAACCGGCTGAAAATGATATTCAAAAGCTTCATGCATCAACCCCGTTTGATAAGCTGACCGGTAAGGCGCTAAAGAAATCCGGAGGTAATCCTTCGTATACATTCATCTTCGGTAAAGCACTTGTTGAAATAGTTAAGGAGAATCCCAACGTGGTTGGAATTACAGGCGCTATGCCGGATGGAACCGGGCTGGATATACTTCAAAAAGAATTCCCTAAAAATTGTTTTGATGTAGGAATAGCCGAAGAACATGCTGTTACCTTTGCAGCCGGGCTTGCAACTCAAAATATAATTCCGGTAGTGGCAATATATTCAACTTTTCTTCAAAGAGCATTTGACCAGATGATACATGATGTCGCAATTCAGAAGCTTCATGTTGTGTTTGCGCTTGACCGCGCAGGGTTGGTCGGCGCCGATGGTCCGACGCATCACGGCGCATTTGATTTAACTTATCTCCGCATGATACCCGGGATTGTTTTGATGGCTCCTAAGGATGAATCCGAATTGCGCGACATGCTTTATACGGCAGTTAAATACAAAGCCGGTCCAATTGCACTTCGGTATCCTAGAGGTGCCGGCTTAGGTGTTAAACTTAAAGAAGGTTTTGATCTGATAGAAATAGGAAAGAGTGAGATGATAAGAGAAGGAAAAGATGCTGCGCTTTTAGCAGTAGGTTCTATGGTAAATTATTCTATGAAGGCTGCAGATATTCTTGAAGGTGAAGGATTGAGCTGCGAAGTAATTAACATGAGGTTTATTAAACCGCTCGATTATGAAATGCTTGATGAAGCAGCAAAGAAGTTTTCAAAGATTATTACGCTTGAAGAGAATGCCCTGGTTGGCGGATTCGGCAGCGGAGTTTTAGAATACTTTTCAGAAAAGAATTATAAAACCGATGTATTAAGAATCGGACTACCGGATCATTTTATTGAGCATGGTACGCAGCCGGAGCTTCATCAAATTCTAGGAATCGATCCTTCCGGTATTGCACATAAGACAAAATTGTTTTGCGAAAATAGAACTGCAATTCACGAGGTAACGGTTTAATGGAGAAAACCAAAGTAGCAGTTATCGGGCTCGGCGGAATTGCTCAGCTTGTTCATCTTCCAAATTTAATTAAAATTGAAAACGTAGAACTAACGGCGGTTGCCGAGATAAACAAGAACAGGCTTAACACAATAGCCGATAAGTTCAACATCAAGGAGAGGTATAAAGACCATATAGAATTGCTCGAAAATAGCGACGCAGGGACGGTCTTAATAACTACTCCCACAAGTACTCATAAGGAAATAGCGATTGCCTGCCTCAAAGCGGGAAAAGATATTCTTATTGAAAAGCCTTTAGCGAGGACTTACCAGGAAGCTAAACAGATATATGATGCGGCAAAAAAATATAAAAGGAAAATAATGGTCGGCATGAATCTGCGCTTCAGACCTGATGCAATGATTCTGAAAAGCATGTTAAGCTCAGGTGAGTTAGGGCAGCCTTTTTATATTAAATGCGGTTGGCTTCGGCGGCAAAGCAGCAGCCAAAAATGGTTCACCAAAAAGGAAGAATCCGGCGGCGGAGTAATTATAGACCTTACAATTCTTCTTCTCGACCTTGCCTTGTGGCTTCTGGATTTCCCGGAAGTTGAGTCGGTAGTTACTCAAAATTATTTTCAGAATACAAAGAACGTTGAAGATACATCGATAAGCCTTGTAAGGTGCAAAAACACATCGTGTATAAGTATAGAATCAAGCTGGTCCCTATCACTTGATAAAGATTCATTTTATTTTGATGTTTATGGGACAAAAGGATCAGCTTTACTTAACCCGTTTCATGTGTACAAAAAAATTGACGAACATGTTATTGATCTTGTCCCGTCGCAGCAGGAAAATTCGATCAGCTTGTTCAAGAAATCTTACACAAATGAATTGAAAAACTTTATCGGGGCTATAAACGGTCTTACGCCGGTCTTTTCGCCTGCTGAAGAATCGCTTCCGAGAATGAAGGTTATAGACGCAATGTATAAATCATCTTCTCTTAAGAAAGAAATAAGGATTTGAATAAAAGGATAGAGCGCTAAGCAATATGAAAACAAAAATCTTACTTGTTGATGATGAACAGGATATTGTTGAGTTTCTCCAGTACAACCTTGAGCAGGAAGGTTTTGAAGTAATAGCAGCTTACGACGGTTTAGAAGCACTTTCAAAGCTAAATCAAAATCCCGATTTAATTGTGCTAGATATAATGATGCCGAAGCTTGATGGCTTTGAGGTATGCATGCAGATAAGATCAACATATGGCTATGAAAATATTCCGGTAATATTTCTTACTGCAAAATCAGGCGAGGTTAATGAAATAAGAGGCTTGGAATTAGGCGCAAGCGACTATATCCAGAAGCCTATTTCTCCTAAAAAATTAATTGCGCGGGTCAAGTCAAACCTTCGAAAAAGAGAGCTTGTTAGCGGCGACAGTAGAACGCCGTCGAAAATAAAATCCGGACCGTTATCAATTGATAAAGAAAAGTACTTGGTAAGTATCGATGGCTTGGAAAAAATCTTTCCGAGGAAAGAATTTGAGCTTATATATTATCTTGCGAACAATCCCGGTAAGGTCTTCAGCCGTGAGATACTTTTGAGAGACGTTTGGGGGACTGATGTTTATGTAGTGGATAGAACTGTGGATGTTCATATAAGGAAAATAAGAGAAAAGCTGGACAAGTTTGCCGATCTGATAGAGACTGTGAAAGGAGTAGGGTATAGGTTTAAAAGTGTGGAGTGATATAAAATCAAACCTTTCTTCGGCTCAGGTTTATGTCATTGAGCTTCTCATCATCAATCTCTTTATAATTTTATTGATCATTATAATAGTCGGGTCTTTGGCATTAGAGGAGTGGCTGATCATTCTCCTGATTTTCTCCAGCTTGATTCTTTTATATTTTCTCGGGAGGAAAAGGAAAAGAGAATTTGAAGAAATAAAGCTGGCAATAAACAACATCCGGCAAAATGTTTATAAAGAGCCTGAAGACATAAAACTCGGGAAAAATCTTTCAATAATCGAAAATGATGTCAAACAGATGTTCGAAAAGGTAAAAGAGGATATTGAGAGCATGAAACGTCTTCAGAGGGCGCGTTCGGAATTTCTTGGTAATGTTTCGCACGAACTGCGGACGCCAATCTTTGCTATTCAAGGCTATCTTGAGACTTTACTTGGCGGGGCAATTAACGATGACAAGGTTAATAAATATTTTCTTGAAAAAGCAAACCAGCATACGGTAAGTTTAAATAATCTCCTTAATGATTTAATTGATATTTCAATGATCGAATCGGGCGAGATGCGTATGAGCTTCAGGTATTTCAAAATAAATGATTATATGAAGAACTTTGTTAATGAGACTGCACACTTTGCAAATGAAAAAAATCTTGAGTTGATTTATCACCCTGTTGACGAGAGACTACAACTTTTCGGAGATAAGGACAGGCTGCGGCAGGTAATGAGCAATCTTGTGCAAAACGCACTCAAATATACGGAGAAGGGGAAGATTGAAGTTTTTGTCGAAGAAGAGGAAAAGTCCGGCAAGATAACTGTGAAGGATACGGGTATTGGAATCCCGCGTGAAGACTTGAGCAGGATTTTCGAAAGGTTTTACAGAGTTGACAAAGCAAGGTCTAGAGCGGAAGGAGGAACAGGACTGGGACTCGCTATCGTTAAGCATATTGTGGAAGCTCACGGCTCAAAAGTGGAAGTGAAAAGCAAAGTAGGCGAAGGGACTGAATTTTCTTTTCGGCTGAAAAAATGACGTGCAGGATAAAGGTATATCCTACTCGTCAAAAAGTTGCACATAAAATGGAAAAGTAATTGAACATTGAGAGTTTAGTATTGAATATTGAGAATTCTCAATATTCAATACTAAATATTCAACTCTCATTTGACCTTCTTATTAGTTCCCGCTTATCGGTTAAAAGGTATTAGGCGGAAAGCGCTTGCCCCATATACCCTATATTTATTATATAGTCATATTAAAAATCTTAAGTAAAAATTTGAAATATCGACTTCCTTTGTTTAACTTTCACTTCTAAATTTTAGATAATGAGGTAAAAATGTTAGCGGTTGTTGATATATTAGGGCAACAATTCAAAGTATCCGAGAATGCTCAGTACTTCGTTCCGAAGCTTAGCGAGGAGCCTGAGAAGAACGTGACTTTTGATAATGTTCTGATGCTTGTCGATGAAAGCGGAACCAAAATTGGCAATCCTTATGTTGATGGTATAAAAGTGAAGGCAAGGGTTCTGGCGCATTTGAAAGACGATAAGGTAATCGTTTTTAAAAAGAAAAGAAGAACCGGGTACGACAAAAAGAACGGACACAGGCAGCAATTAACAAAAATTGAAATTACAGAGATTGGTTAATTAAAGGAGTTTAAACAATGGCACATAAGAAAGGTCAAGGCTCGTCAAGGAACGGAAGAGACAGCAATGCTCAGCGTCTCGGCGTAAAGAAATTCGGCGGTGAAAAAGTTCTTGCCGGAAATATTATAGTTAGACAGCACGGGACTAAATTCCACCCCGGCGTAAACGTAATGAGAGCCGGCGATGATACTTTGTTTGCTGTTGCAGACGGTGTAGTAAAATTCGAAACCAGGAGAGGCGATAGAAAAGTTGTAGGGGTCGTTACCGAATAATTTTTTATTTTGAAAATAAGAATAAAACCCTCCAAGCGGAGGGTTTATATTCGTTATTTCTTAGAACAATATAATCAGAGTCCGAGTCTTCCCATATCCTCGACAAGCTTTTTAACTGCATTAACAGAATTGTCAAGTAATGCCTGTTCATCAGCATTAAGCTTAAACTCAATAACTTTCTCAACACCATTTGCGCCGAGAATTGCCGGTACACCAACGTAGTATCCTTTTACTCCGAATTCTC